>NZ_JBHVST010000053.1:0-80441 GCF_042885015.1 Streptomyces sp. NPDC058086
AGAAGCTGCCCCGGGGTGAAATCTATGGTGTGTGGAGTCGGCGTTGTCTGACCGCCCGGATATCCGGTGATGGCCGGAATCTCGTCGCGGGCGTAGCCGGGAGGATATCCGCCCACGGGGTCGGGATAGAGCACCGCAAGGATCTTTGCCATGGCCGTCCTCCATCGGTAGGGCCTCCGCTCCGGCTGAACCGGCCGGATACCGATGATCTTGAATTTTAGTTGAGCATGCGTCGACGCCGCAATGTTCCGCGGCCCCGCAGTGGCCCCCAGGAGGCCGGAAGAGCGCCCCTTCAGAGCACGCGGATCGGGATCTCGGCGGGGTCTGCGAGCAGATCGGAGATCTCGTCGTCCAGCCGGACCAGAGTGATGGAGACGCCGGCCATGTCGAGCGAGGTGCAGTACTCGCCCACGTAGCTGCGCCACAGAGTGTGGGGAGCAGCCCACTTGTCGCTGCCCACGGGCTTGACGACGGCCTGGATGTCCCAAGTAGTGGCGCCGGCCGCCTTGTTGCGCCACAGGGCGAATGCCGTACCGTCCCCGGCCACCTGGACGTCTATCAGGCTCTGCTGACCGTCGGCACCGGTCAGGCTGACCGCGGGGCCCCATGGGCCCGCCGACGCCGTGTATCCGACGGCGCCGGCGGGCAGAGCGGCGCCCACCGCAAGCGCGACCGCCGTTGCCGCTGCGCACGCGGCGACGGTGGCTCGCGGTCTCGGTACCTTCACTGCCACTACGGCTCCTGTCTCGGACGGGCGCGCCCCTCACGCCCTGCAATGCGGTTGAACCTCGGCATAGGGGGGCCTGTGATCGAGCGGAACCACGTCCGGTCAAAGCCTGGCGCCGGAACACTGCGTGGCCGCCTCCGCCACCTCATGCCGCCACAGCGCTCCCGCAGTTGGACGCGATGACGACAGTACCGAGCGGGGGCTCGCACTTTCCCGTTCGCGGCAGTCTGGGAATGATCAAATCTTCACCCGCCACCCAGAGGAGGCGGCCCCTTATCGTCCCCGATCCGGCGGTACGCACCGAGACTTGAGACACGCTTTACACGACACACGCAACTGCCGCCCACCCCGTCACTGTCTGACAAGGAGTCGGGCCCCGTCAGGGCCGAAGAAGCGAGAGAGCGGGGCACGTCGTGGGACGGCGCAAGGGCGGCATAGGGATCGCACTCGTCACAGGTGTGATGCTGGTGGGCACGAGTGCCTGCGGCGGGGGCAGCAGTGACAAGGCGGGCGGGGACGACGCAAAGGCGTCGGGAAAGCCGAGTGCGAGCGCCTCTCCGTCACCGACGAAGCCCGCGGGCCCGCCGATGCTGCTGGACACGATCACCCCACAGACGGGAACCACGGTCGGCGTGGCCATGCCGATCTCGGTGGTCTTCACCAACCCGGTGGCGGCAAAGGCACGCGCCACGGTGGAGAAGCACATGAAGGTGAGCGCCTCGCAGCCGGTCGCCGGCGCCTGGCACTGGTTCGGCGACAAGCGCGCCGACTGGCGACCGAAGACGTACTGGCCCTCCGGCACGAAGGTGAAGATCGACGCTGACATCAACGGCGTCAGCAACGGCAACGGACGCTACGGCGTGCACAACTACACACACACCTTCCAGATCGGCGACGACGTGCGCGCGGATGTCTCGGTGACCGGACACACCATGAAGGTGACCCGGAACAGCAAGACGGTGCGCACCCTGTCGATCAATGCGGGCAGCGCCGAATATCCGACGTGGAACGGCACGATGGCCGTCATCGACAAGCAGGAGAAGGTCCACATGACCTCCTGCAGCGTCGGCATCAGCTGCGAGAAGGGCAGCCCCAACTACTACGACCTGACGCTGCCCTGGGACATCCACCTGACCCAGTCCGGCACGTACGTGCACTACTCGACCGGCGACCCGAATCCGGGCAGCGGCAGCGCCCGCGGCTCGCACGGCTGCGTCCACCTCTCCATGTCGGACGCCAAGTGGTTCTACGGCCAGGTCAAGCAGGGCGACCCCGTCACCATCACCGGCTCGCCCCGTGCCAAGGCCCCGGCCGACAACGGCTACGCCGACTTCAACCTGGGATGGGACCAGTGGCTCGCGGGCAGCGCGTCCGGGACGGAGACGACCGCGACGCTGTGATGCGCTGCGGTGGCGGCGCCAGGCGATGAAGCCCCGCTCGGCCAGACGCTGGGCGTACAGGCCGGCGGTCTGCTCCTTCATCCCGGTGAAGGGGCGGCCGACGACCACAGCCGACAGGCGGCCACCGTCGTGATCGTCGGGAGTGCAGAGGTGTGCGGCGAGGTTCAGTCCGGTGCTGGGGAAGGTGACGTTCGTCTTCGGTTCCTTCGCTTCCTTCTCGCCGCCGGGTCGCTGCCGGGTCAGAGGTACTTCGTGAAGAACGGCGACAGGTGGGCCGTCGCCTGGTCGACGTACTCGGGGACGTCGTAGAGGGAGACGTGTCCGGCGCCGTCGATGACGGCCAGCTCCTTGGGGCTCTTCACCCGCGGCAGCAGCTGCTCGGCCTGCCACAGGGAGCCGGCCTTGCTGCCGGCGACCATGAACAGCGGCTGGGTCAGCAGCGTCTCGACCTGGTCGAACGCGTCGAAGGCGTAGATGTTGGCGACGCTGGTGAACAGCATGCGGTTGTCGGAGCGGGGGTGCTGGGCGCGGGGTGTGCGGTAGTAGTCGTGGGCCTCGGCCATGTCGGGGACGGTTGTCCCGTCCACGGTCTCGGGCACGTACGGCACGTACGGCACGTAGGCGGCGTCGGCGCCCTCGGCCTCGGAGGCGCGCTGCTGTGCCACCGCGTCGAGGGTCGCGAGCTGGGTGGCGACGGGCTCGGAGCCGTCCCAGCCCAGGCGGTAGGCCGCGCCGATGTCGATCGGGCTGACGGTGCCAACGGCCTTGATCCGGCGGTCGGTCATCGTGGCGTTGACCGCGTAACCGGCGCCGGCGCAGATGCCCAGTACGCCGATGCGGTCGGCGTCGACGTAGCCGAGAGTGGCCAGGTAGTCCACGGCGGACCGGATGTCTTCGACCCGGGAAGCGGGGTTTTCGAGGTGGCGGGGCCGGCCGCCGCTCTCGCCCTGGTGGGAGGCGTCGAAGGCGAGGGTGACGAAGCCCTCCCGGGCGAGCTCTCCGGCGTAGAGGCCGGCCGTCTGCTCCTTGACGCCACCGCCGGGGTGGACGGACACGATCGCCGGGTACGACCGGCCCTCGGAGAAGCCGTCCGGGAGGTAGAGGTTCCCGGCCATGGTGTCGTCGGCGTTGGTGAAGGTGACGTTCTGCACGGTGATGTCCTTCGCTGATCTGTCCGGGAGCGTGGCCGTGAGGCCGCCGCTCCCCTGATCGAGGTGAAAGCCCGCAGAGCCGGTCGGAAACCATGCAATGCGCGGGCTGACCACCATGCAATCGGCGCGTCGGCGAACGAGGGAGTCACTGCTGAAACGCGCCCTGACAGGGCACCCCACCGAGCTCTGCGGCTACCTAGCCTGGAAGGCATGGACCACCGCAGCGAGATCCGCGAGTTCCTGACCTCCCGCCGGGCCAGGATCACCCCCGCCCAGGCGGGACTGCCCAGCTACGGCGCCCGCCGGGTTCCCGGGCTGCGCCGCGCGGAGGCCGCCCAGCTCGCCGGGGTCAGCGTCGAGTACTACGCCCGCCTGGAACGCGGGAACCTCGCAGGGGTGTCCGACACCGTCCTGGACGCGCTCGCCCGCGCCCTGCGTCTGGACGACACCGAGCGGGCCCACCTCTACGACCTGGCCCGCGCCGCCGGAACAAGTCCGCGCCGACGCCGCAAACCGGCGTACCCGCAAGGAGTGCGCCCCAACGTCCAGCGGCTCCTCGACGCGATGACCGACACCCCGGCACTCGTCATCAACGGTCGCACTGACGTGCTGGCGAGCAACGCACTCGGCCGGGCCCTGTTCGCACCGCTCCACGACACCACAACGCGGCCTCCCAACCACGCCCGGTTCATCTTCCTCGACGCCCGCTCCCACGACTTCTGGGACAACTGGGAGCACGCCGCGGACGACGCCGTGGCCCTGCTGCACACCCAGGCCGGCCGGGACCCCTTCGACACGGGCCTGACCGCCCTGATCGGTGAACTGTCCACCCGTAGCGAGGACTTCCGCGCCCGCTGGGCCCGCCACGACGTACGCCGCCACGCCACCGGCGTCAAACACCTCCGCCATCCCGCCGTCGGCACCCTCCACCTCACCTTCGAAGCGATGGAACTCGTCGCCGACACCGGCCTGACCCTCCTGGCCTACGGCGCCGAAGCCGGCACCGCCTCCGAAGACGGCCTGCGCCTGCTGACCACCTGGGCGGCCACTCGCGATCAGCAGCGGGCGGTTCCTGCTGTCGACGAGACCTAGGCAATTGGCCTGGCCTCGTCCGGCGCCCCGCGAACGCCTCAGCCTGTCACTGTCGCACCGTGCGCGTCCCGACGAGCCGGAACTGTCGGAGCTGTGCCTCCCCGACCATCCCCGCCCCGCCCCGCACCCCGCACCCGCACCCGCACCCGCACCCGCACCCGCATGAAGAACGCGCAGGGCGGTGAAGGCGATCCGGGACGGGCCGAGCGGCGGCGCCCGCGGCGACGGCGCAAGGCCCGCCTGAAGATCGCCTTCCTCGGGCGGTCCCGCGGTGGGCTGACCAGCATGTTCCACCTCGCGGCCCACCGACGCCGCCGACCGCTCGCGCTGGTCCTGACCACCGGGCAGGCCGCCGACAACCACGGCCGCAACACGAGAGCGCGGCCTCGGAACCGCATCATGATCGCAGCCGAAGACAGGCAGACGCATTGGCGATGGTCGTGCACAACTTCCCCGTACGGAGGAGCGGTGGCCGGCCCGGTCGATACGGCCGGAGCCGGTCGCAGCGGATGGCCGACCCGGCTGTTCAGGGCTTGAGGATGAGCTTGCCCGTGGTCTGGCCGGTCTCCAGAAGACGGTGGGCCTCGGCCGCCTCGGCGAGGGGCAGCGGCTGAGTGGCCGGTGTGCGCACCTCGCCCGAAGCGACCCATCCCACCAGGCGGTGCAGCGCCTTGCCCGCCTCCGGCAGCCGGTGCTCGAACCAGATGCCCAGGTTGAAGCCGACCCGTCGCGGCCGAGTCCGACAACGATGTCGTACGGTCCGTGACCCTGGAGCACCGCCCCGACGGCCGCCGCGTCACCGTCCCGGCCCGCTATGTCATCGACGCCACCGAGACGGGCGAACTCCTGTACCTGGCGGGCGTCGAGCACGCCTGCGGCACCGAGGCACGGTCCGAGTACGACGAGCCGCACGCACCGGACCAGGCCCAGCCGCTCAACCAGCAGGGCATCACCGTGTGCTTCGCGCTCTCCCACCACGAGGGCGAGGACCACACCGTCGACCGCCCGGCGGACTACGGCTTCTGGCGCGCGTATCGTCCGGACTTCTGGCCCGGCCCGCTGCTCGGCTTCCAGGCGTCCGACCCGCGCTCCCTGGAACCCGTCCCGCGGACCTTCGTCCCCAACCCCGACCTCGACCCGCTCGGCGTGAGCGCCGACCAGAGCGCCGACGCCGGCGACAAGGAGCTGTGGGGCTTCCGCCGCATCCTGGCGCGCAAGCTGCACCGCCCCGGCGCCTTCGACTCCGACATCACGCTCGTCAACTGGCCACTCAACGACTACTGGTTGAAGCCGCTCGTCGGAGCGGGGACGGAGACCGGAGCCCAAGCGGTCGCCGAGGCACGGCAGTTGTCCCTGTCGGTCCTGTACTGGCTGCAGACCGAAGCACCCCGGCCGGACGGCGGCACCGGCTTCCCCGGCCTCCGGCCGCGCCCCGACGTGACCGGTACCGCGGACGGCCTGGCGAAGGCGCCGTACGTCCGCGAGTCGCGCCGCATCAAGGCCGTCACCACCGTCACCGAGCACGACGTGGCGATCGACCTGGTGGGCCCGTACGGGGGCACCAAGTACCGCGACTCCGTTGGCATCGGCAGCTACCACATCGACCTGCATCCCTCGACCGGGGGCGACACCTACGTCGACATCGGCTCGGTGCCCTTCGAGATCCCGCTCGGGGCGCTGGTGCCACGGCGGGTCCGCAATCTGCTGCCCGCGGGCAAGAACATCGGCACGACCCACATCACCAACGGTTGCTACCGGCTCCACCCGGTGGAGTGGAACATCGGCGAGGTCGCGGGCGCGCTCGTCGCCCACTGCCTGGCCGAGGACGTCGAACCGCGGCAGGTGCAGGCCGAGGACAAACGGTTCGAGGAGTTCGCCCGGCTGCTCGACCGCGACGGCGTGCAGCGCCACTGGCCCTACGTACGCGGCTACTGACCGCGCCGCACACGGTGGCTCCGGCCGCCGCACCCCGCGCGTGAGCCGGACGGATCGACCGCGTCTGTCCCGCCCGGCGACCGCCCGCACACGCCCGACACAGCACAAGGAGGTGCTCCAGACATGACCGCCTACCGCATCCGCGTCGGCATCGACGTGGGCGGAACCTTTACCGACGCCGTGGCCGTGGACGCCACGAACCTGCGGCTGCTGGGACAGGTCAAGGTCCCCACCAGTCACCATCACGAGGATGGAGTCGCGCACGGCATCGTCGAGGCGCTCGACCGGCTGCTGCGAAAGGTCGACCGCGCTCCCGGCGACGTCGCGTTCCTGGCGCACGGCACGACCCAGGCCACCAACGCCCTGCTGGAGGGTGATGTCGCCACCGTCGGCCTGATCGGCATCGGCACCGGACCCGGTGCCGTCCTCACCCGTCGCCTCGCCGCGCTCGGCAGGCTCGAACTCTCCCCCGGCAAGCGGCTTCCCCTCACCTACGCCCACGTCGCCGACCCGGACGCCCCGGCGGCCGTACGCGCCGCGGTCGACGAGTTGACGGCCGCCGGAGCCCAAGTCCTCGTCGCCACCGAGCCGTTCGCCGTAGACCGGCCCGAGGGTGAGCAGGCCGTGCTGGAGGCCGCCCGGTCCGCCGGCCTCCCGATGACGGCCGCACACGAGATCGCCTCCCTGTACGGACTGCACAAGCGGACCCGCACCGCGGTCGTCAACGCGGCCATCCTGCCGCGCATGCTCGCCACCGCCGACCTCGTCGACGCGTCCATCACCAAGGCCGGGGTCACCGCACCGCTCATGGTCATGCGCTGCGACGGCGGGGTCATGGCGCTGGCCGAGATGCGACGGCGCCCGCTGCTGACCGTCCTGTCCGGCCCGGCGGCCGGAGTCGCCGGTGCCCTCATGCAGGAACGGATCAGCGAGGGTGTCTTCCTCGAAACCGGCGGCACCTCCACCGACATCAGCGTCGTACGGAGCGGCAAGGTCGCCGTCCGGCACGCCACGATGCTCGGAAAGACCTCGTACCTCAACGCTCTCGACGTGCGCACGGTCGGAGTCGGCGGGGGTTCGATGATCCGCGTCGCTCAGGGCCGCGTCACGGCTGTCGGTCCGCGCAGTGCTCACATCGCGGGACTGCCCTACGCCTGCTTCGCCGACCCGGACGACCTGCGTGAGGCGACACTCGCCACGGTGCGCCCGATGCCGGACGACCCGGACGACTACGTGGTCCTGGACGCGGCGGGCGGACGGTTCGCGATCACCATGACGTGCGCCGCCAACGCCCTCGGCCGTGTCCCCGACGGGGACTTCGCGCGCTGCGACCAGGAGGTGGCGAAGGCCGCGATCGCGCCGCTCGCCGCCGCCCTCGGCGTGGATGTGCCGACCGCGGCCACCCGCATCCTCGACGCGGGCGTCGCCCGCGTGCGGGAGATCGTGGACTCGCTCGTCCGCGACTACCGCCTCGACCCCGACACGGCGGTCCTCGTCGGCGGTGGCGGAGGGGCGGCCTCCGTCACCCCGCATCTGGCGGCGTTCACCGGCATGAAGGGCAGGATCGCCCGGCACAGTGAGGTCATCAGCCCCATCGGTGTGGCCCTCGCGCTGGTGCGGGAGCAGATCGAGCGGATCGTCCCCGGCGCCACCCAGGAGCAGATCCTCGCCGTACGGGCCGAGGCCGAGCGGGCTGTCGTCGCCCAGGGCGCGGCGGCCGACGGCGTCGAGGTCGAGGTGACCGTCGACCCGCAGACCAGCACGTGCGCGCCACCGCCACCGGCGCCACGGAACTGCGCACCCAGGACCGTTCACACAGCGCCGACGACGTCGAACGCCTCACCGCGGCCGCCGCCAGCCTCAAGACCGACCCCGCCGAGGTCCGGATCCTCGCCGAGACATCCGCCCACACGGTCTACGGCATCGAGGTACGCCGTCGGCTGCGGGCTCCCCGGCGCCCCATACGCGTCGTCGACGCCGACGGTGTCGTACGCCTGCACGCCTCGGACGCGAGCGTGACCGCCACCACCGTGGGTGCCGCCCCCGAACTCCTCGCCCACCTCGTGCGCGAGGGGACGTCGTACGGCGACGGCGGCGTCCGCGCCCCCGCGCTGCGGCTCCTTCTCGGTTCCCGCATCGCCGACCTCTCCGGCGTCCTCGACCCACAGCCACTGCTCGCCCTGGCCCGCAGCGAGATGCGGGACCGCGCCCTCGACGAACTAGTGGTCGCCGTGGTGGAGGTGCGGTCGTGAGCGGCCCCGCCGCGCCCCGCCTCGCGCGTGACCCCTTGCTCGCCGCTGCCGTGTCCGCCGCCGATCCGGCAGCGGACGATCTGAGTCTCGCCGTACGGCTGCTGGCCACGACGCCCACCCACGAGAAGCGCGACCCCGCCGAGCTGCGCCAATGGGCTCTGGCCGCCGACGCGTTCGGCGCCGCACTCGACCCCGGTCTGCCGTGCCGCGCCCGGATCGTGGAGCGCGGCGACGGGCTCCAACAGCTGTTGCTCGCCCGCTACACCTCGCGTCCGGCCACCGTCGAGCTCTACACCGACACCATCGACCGGGCCGAGTCGCTGATCGACGAACTCGGCTGGCGCTCCTGGTATCCCGTCGGGTCCGTGCGCGCCGCGGCCCTCGCCCACGAGACCGCACACGCACTGCTCCATCGCAAGGCGATGCGGACCGCGCTCAAGGAGGCGCTGGGGCACATCGCCCTGCGGCTGGGCCGGTTCCGGGTCCTCGGCCATGTGGCCGGTGCCGAGGAGATCGCGGCCCACGCCTACGCCCGTACCGTCTGCGGCCTGGGCCGCAGCCCTCTCCTGCTCACCGCCGCGCTCGCCGCCGCGGTGGACACACCCGGAAGACAGAGGTGACCCATGGGTGTTGTCATCCTGCTCGTCATGGCGGCCGGTGTCGCCGCCATGCTCACCCGCAAACTGCCCACGGCCTTCGCGCTCGTCGTGCTCGCCGTCGTCATCGCCTTCCTCGCCGGCGCACCCCTGACCGGCAAGAACAGTGTTCTGGACACGGTCCTCCAGGACGGTGCGCCGACCCTGGCCGCCACGATGATCGCGATCGTGCTCGGTTCCTGGCTCGGCAAGCTCCTCGAGGAGACGGGCATCGCGGCCACGCTCGTCCGTAAGATCGTCGAGTTCGGCGGTGACCGCCCGGTCGTCGTGGCTCTCGGTGTGCTGGCCGTGTCCGCGTTGGTCGGTACCGTCACCGGATCGGCGCCGGCCGCGATGCTCGCGGGGCTCATCGGTATCCCGGCCATGGTCGCGGTCGGCATCCCGAAGGTGACCGCCGCCGGGACCGTCCTCATGGGCATCGCCGTGGGCATCCCCTTCGAGCTGCCCCTGTGGCAGTTCTTCTCCACCGCCTTGAACCTGCCCCTACCGACCGTGCGTGGCTTCATGGTGAAGCTGTTCCCCTTCGCCCTGGTCGCCGCCGTCCTCTTCGTGCTCGTCGAGTCGCTCCGCCGAGGTGTGGAACACACCTGGTCCCTCAAGTCCGTGGAGGACAAGCCGCGTTCGGCCAGTCGCCGGGAGAGGCTGGGCGACGCTCCCTGGTACGCGCTGCTCACCCCCGCCGTTCCCCTGATCCTCGCCCTGGGCTTCGAACTCGCCATCGTTCCCTCCCTGTTGGCGGGTGTGCTGTACGCCCTGGTCACCACCACCGGCCCCCGCGAGATGAACAAGCGGCTGCTGCGCACCCTGTACGGCGGTTTCGAGGTGGCCGCCCCGCCGATCGCCCTGTTCATCGCCATCGGCATCCTGCTGGCCGCGGTGAAACTGCCCGGCGCCGTCGACGCGCTCGAACCGCTGATGAAGGCGGTCAGCCCGTACAACGCGGTGCTGTTCGTCCTCGTCTTCACGCTGCTCGTCCCGCTGTGCCTCTACCGCGGGCCGCTGAACGTCTTCGGGCTCGGAGCCGGGATCGCCGGCGTCCTCATCGCCACGGGCATCTACCCGGCCGCGGCCGTCCTCGGCATGGCCACCTCGTACAACCAGGTCTTCGGAGTCGCCGACCCCACCAGTACCCAGACGGTCTGGGCCGCCCAGTACGCCGGTGTCTCCCCACAGCAGGTCATGGTGCGCACCCTCCCGTACGTGTGGGCCGTGGCCCTCGGCGGGCTGTGCGTCACCGCGGCCACCTACCTCTGACCGTCACCTCCCCCTGGAGCCGACCATGCCCCAGTCGCGTTTCGACCGCCGCTTGTTCCTGCGTGCCACCGCCGCCACCGGCGCCGCCGTCAGCGTCGGCGGGCTCTGCGCCCCGTCCGCGTCCGCCGCACCCGGCGGATTCCCCGACTACACCTACGTCCGCACCCTGCTCACGCCGTCCCAACTGAAGTACAACCCGACCGGTGAGATCATCTTCCCCTGCGTCAGGGGCGTCTACGACAAGCTGAGCGCCCCACTCGGCCGCTACTACCTGTACTACGGGCCGCACAACGCGCCCGGCGGCATCTGCCTGGCCTACGGCGACTCCCTGGAAGGGCCCTTCACGGAGTACCCGGACAACCCGATCGTCGCCAACGACTGGCAGCCCCACTACTCCGTCAGCCACGTCGCGTCCCCGCACGTGATGTGGCACGCGAGCACGAAAGAGCTGTGGCTGTACTTCCACGGCGAGAACACCACCACGCGCCTGGCCCGCTCGAAGGACGGCATCAACTTCACGTACGACAAGGTCGTCCTGTCCACGTCGATGCTGCCGAGCGGCACCACCGAGACGTCCTGCGCCCGTGTCTTCCCGCACGAGCTGCCCTCTCGCGGCGCCCACTACGTCATGGTCTTCATGCTGAACAACACCACCAACCACCGTGACATCCGCTGGGGCTGGTCGGCCGACGGGCGCACCTGGACCTACGACCAACAGCCCCTGATCCGCCACTCCGACGTCAGTGCCGTCAACGTCGGCGGGCCGCATCTGCTGTACCGCGACAACAGCACCTACGTCGTCTACAACAAGGACAAGGAGAGTGGCGGTGACCTGATGATCACGGAGGTGGGCAACGACTTCAGCAAGCGTAACCACCTTGGAGTCTTCTACAACTCCCGCAGCAGTGCACCGGAGAACGGTCGCGCTGCCGCCCCCTCGTTCGGCACCGACGGGGGCGTGCCCTACATGATCTACGAAGCAGGGGAACGGCTCTCGGGCTCCATCGCCATGGCCCGCGGCTGACCGCAGCGTTCAAGCTCTGTCGAGTGACGTGCGAGCGATGAGTCCGTGTGCGCACTTCGTCTCAACGCCTGGGCCGCCGGCGGCCCAGGCAAAGGCAAAGGCAAAGGCAACGCCACTGTCTCCGAACACGGCCTACGCGGACTCGCGCAGCCTCAGCTCCGCCCCCACCACCAGTTCGTCCTGGCCGAGCGGATCCTCGCCGGTCAGCAGCCGGGCCGTCTGTTCCACGACGAGCGCGCCGAGCGCCCGCGTGTCCAGGGCCACGGTGGACAGCGGCGGCTCGACGAGCGCCCCCAGTTGGAGGCCGTCGAAGCCGATCACCGCGAGGTCGCGAGGAACCGCGCGTCCGAGCCGGCGCGCTCCACGCAGCGCGCCTATGGCGACGATGTCGTTGAAGGCGAACACGGCTGTCACGTCCGGGTGCTCGGTGAGCAGGACCTTCAGCGCGCTCTCCCCGCCCTCCACGCTCTGGTCGGCGCGGCTCACCGGGCCGGCGTCGAGCCCGCAGGCGGCCATCGCGTCGGCGAACCAGGCGTGGCGGATGCTGGGCTCGGACCGGCCCGCGTGGTCGAGCATGCCGATGTGCCGGTGCCCGGCCTCGACGAGGTGCGCGATGGCCGCGCGGACGCCCTGCTCGCCGTCGATCCGGATGGAACTGAACCGTTCGGTGCGGTGCTCCCGGTCGATGAGTACCACGGGCAGCCCGCGTGCCAGTCTGTCGATCTCGTCCTCGGGCTGGCTCAGATAGCCGACCACGGCGTCCACCTGGGAGGCGATCACCTGGAGCGTGCCGCGCTCCTCCTCGATGCGGTCACCGGTGTCGTACACGACGACGTGCCAGCCACGGGACCGCGCCGCGTCCAGGGCGGCCGCGGCGACCTCGGTGAAGAACGGGTTGAGCAGGTCGGGGATCACCAGCCCGACGCTGATGGTGTCCTGCCGCACGAGCCCCCTGGCGAACCTGCTGGGGCGGTACCCCAGCGCGAGCGCCGCGTCGAGGACGCGCTGCTTGGTGGTGACGTCGATCTCGCCCTTGTCGTTGAGCGCCCGCGACACCGTCTGCCGGGACACTCCGGCGGTCCGGGCCACATCGTGAATCGTCACTCTGCGGGGTCCGGTCCCCGACGACGCCATCACTACCTCCGTACCTGTGTCGACGCAGGCGCGTCGTAGGGACACTGAGTATGCACCGGGCCGAAGCCATGGTGCGACCTTTTCCGCGGGCCCTCGACGATCATGGCCGTCGTGAGGCCTTCGCCGGTGGCGCCAGGCCATTATCGGTGGTCAGCGGCGTCATGTGTGCTCTCCTTAACCTGCCGGACCCATGGACGACTCGAGAGTCTTGACACTCGGCCGTGCCGCGGCGCAGACTCCGGATCAATTCATAACACGCTCCCGTGAACGCTCCCGTGAACGTTCACGTGAACGCTCACGCACCTTATCCCAACCAGAAGGCATTCCCCGCCTGAGCTGTCAACGTCGACCCGCCTAGCGCCGCCGCTAGTCGTTCTCTGGAACGGAAAACATGAGCAAGAGAGTCACGCGCACCCGTCTCGCCGCCGTCGCCGCGGCAGCCACTCTCGTCGTACTCGCCGGGTGCTCGTCGCCCGCTCCCTCGGACAAGGCGTCCGCGGCCTCCTGCACCCCCGCCAAGGGGAAGGTCACCCTCCAGTACTGGAACACCGTTCCGGGCATGGACAAGGTCGTGGACCTGTGGAACAAGAAGAACCCGGACATCCAGGTCCAGACGAAGAACATCTCCAACGACCAGTACGGCACCCTCGGCAACGCCCTCAAGGCGGGCAAGGCGCCGGACCTCGCCCAGGTGGGCTACGACGAGCTCCCCAACCTGCGCACCCAGAACGCCTTCGTGGACGCCTCGGCCTGCTCGGCGGCCACCGCGGCCAAGTCGAAGTTCGTGCCGTGGACCTGGTCCCAGACCAGCTTCGGCGGCACGGGCGTCTTCGCCCTCCCGCAGGACACCGGCCCGATGGCCCTGTTCGTGCGCAGTGACATCTTCAAGAAGCACGGCATCGCGATCCCCACGACCTGGGACGAGTACGCGGCGGCCGCGCAGAAGCTGCACAAGGCGGACCCCAACCTCGACATCACGTTCTTCGACCCGAACAACGCCGAGTGGTTCAACGGGCTCCTCTGGCAGAACAGCGCCCAGATGTACAGCTACTCCGGCGACAAGTGGCACGTCACCGTCGCGTCGGACCAGAGCAAGCAGGTCGCCGACTACTGGCAGAAGCTGATCACCGGCAAGCTCGTGCGCACCGACCTCGCCAACGGTTCGACCCAGATGTACGCCGCGTACCAGAAGGACCAGATCGCCAGCTACGTCGGTGCCGCCTGGGGCTACAGCATGTTCCGCGACAACCTGCCCAAGCAGGCCGGCAAGTGGTCGATCGTGCCGATGCCGACGTGGGGTGCGAACGGCGCCTCCGGTGACTGGGGCGGTTCGACCGTCGCGTTCATGAAGGGCAGCAAGCACCTCTACGAGTCGGTCAAGTTCAACACGTGGCTGAACTCCGACCCGGAGGCGCTGGCGCTGGAGAACCAGCTGGGCGGCCTCTACCCGGCGGCCGACGCGGGGCTCAAGCTGCCCGCGCTGTCGAAGGGCGTGCCGTACTACAACAACGAGAAGATCTTCGACGTCTTCGCCGATTCGTCCAAGAAGATCGACACCGAATTCGCCTGGGGCCCCACCCAGAAGACGGTGAACCTGGCCCTCCAGGACGCGATGGCCAAGGCCGCGGCCGGTGACGGCACGCTGTCCGACGCGCTCTCCGCCGCCCAGGCCGCCGCCCTGAGGTCGATGAAGGCCCAGGCGATCCCGGCCACGGCGGGCAAGTGACCACGGAATGACCGACATCGCACCTCGCGCGGTGACGTCAGGTGGCCGCCGCCGTCCAGGCGGCGGCCCCCGGGCGGGCACCGTCATCGCGTTCCTCACCCCGTTCTTCCTGCCGTTCGTGCTGTTCTACCTGGTGCCCGTCGGCTACGCGCTCTGGCAGAGCTTCCACGTCGTGCGCCGCACCGGAGGGCAGTACGGGACCTCGTACACGACTTTCGGCGGATTCGACCAGTACACGCAGGTGTTCCAGAACAGCGAGTTCTGGAACAGCATCGGCCGCATCGGGCTGTTCGGCATCGTGCAGGTGCCCGTCATGCTGTTCGTCGCGCTGGTCATGGCGCTGCTGCTGGACACTCCCCTGCTGAAGCTCAAGGCGTTCTTCCGCATCACCGCGTTCATGCCGTATGCCGTGCCCGGCGTCATCGCCGCGATCATGTGGTCGTACCTGTACTCGCCGCAACTCAGCCCGGTCGTCGACCTGTTCCAGCACATCGGCCTGCACCCCGACTTCCTCGGTCCGGGCGCCGTGCTGTGGTCGGCGGCGAACGTCTCCACCTGGCTCTGGACCGGCTACAACATGCTGATCATGTACTCGGCGCTCCAGTCGATCCCACAGGAGCTCTACGAGGCCGCCAAGATCGACGGCGCGAGCAACTGGACGATCGCATGGCGGATCAAGGTCCCGATCATCGCCCCGTCGATCGTCCTGACCACGGTGTTCTCGATCATCGGCACACTCCAGCTCTACGCCGAGCCGGCCGTGCTGCGCCAGTTCTCCTCGAACATCTCCAGCACGTTCACCCCGAACATGCTGGCGTACGCGGTGGCCTCCGGGAACAACTACCAGCAGGCCGCGGCCATTTCGGTGGTCATCGCCGTCATCACCTTCGTCTTGAGCTTCGGGTTCATGCGACTCACCTCGAAGAAGGCGGGACTGTGAGCAACCCATCCACGATCCGCGAGAGCCGGGGCAGCCGTACGGCCGTCATGGCCCTGATGTTCCTCCTGGCCGTCTACTTCCTGCTGCCGGTCTACTTCCTGATCGTCGCGGCGACGAAGCCGCAGGGTGACCTCGCCGCCACCAACGGACTGGCGTTCTCGCACTTCAACCTGTTCGAGAACCTGCGCATCCTGTTCACCCGCAGCGACGGCGTCTTCGGGCGATGGGCCCTCAACACCGTCATCTACGCGGTGCTGGGCGCAGCCGTGGGCACCCTGATCTCGGCCCTGTGCGGCTACGCGCTGGCCAAGTTCCGCTTCCGCGGCCGGGAGTTCCTCTTCTCCGTCGTCCTCGGCGGTGTCCTCGTCCCGACCACCGCGCTCGCCCTGCCGTTGTTCCTGCTCTTCTCGGCGACCGGGATCGTCAACACCTATCTCGCGGTGTTCCTGCCCAGCATCGTCAGCCCGTTCGGTGTCTACCTGGCGCGCATCTTCGCCAACGCCGCCGTCCCGCAGGAGCTGATCGAGTCGGCGCGGCTGGACGGCGCGGGCGAGTTCCGCACGTTCTTCTCGGTGTCGTCCAGGCTGATGACGCCGGCCCTGGTGACCATCTTCCTGTTCCAGTTCGTGGCCATCTGGAACAACTTCTTCCTGCCGATGGTGATGCTCCAGAAGGAGTCACTGTTCCCGATCACGCTCGGCCTGTACGAGTGGAACGGCCAGACCGCCCGGGCTCCGCTGCTCCAGGAGTCCGTGATCACCGGCTCGCTGGTTTCGATCGTGCCCGTGATCATCGTGTTCATCCTCCTCCAGCGGTTCTGGCGCACCGGGCTTGCCGCCGGTTCCCTCAAGTGACCGCTCTCCCCCGCACGTCCGCACAGAAGGTCCCCCTCGCCATGCAGAACTCCGCCGTCTTCGTGCCCCATTTCCACTGGGACAGGGAGTGGTACGAGCCGTTCCAGGTGTTCCGGCACCGGCTCGTCACCGCCCTGGACACCGTGCTGGAGACGGCCGAGGCGAACCCGGACTTCCGGTTCACCGTCGACGGGCAGATGGCCGCGGTCGAGGACTACCTGGAGATGCGGCCGGAGAACCGCGACCGCCTCGTGGCGCTGGTGCGCGAGGGCCGCCTCGCCATCGGACCGTGGCTGATCCTGCTCGACGAGTTCCTCTGCTCGGGCGAGACGATCGTACGCAACCTGCAGATGGGCTGGGCCGCGGCGGAGCGACTGGGCGGTGCGATGCCCGTCGGCTATCTGCCGGACATGTTCGGCCACATCGCGCAGATGCCGCAGGTCCTCGCCCGCGCCGGGATCGAGCACGCGGCGCTGTGGCGCGGAGTGCCCGGTTCCGTGGACGGCCACGCCTTCCGCTGGCGCGCGCCGGACGGCTCCGAGGTGCGCACCGAGTTCCTCTTCGACGGCTACGACAACGGTCTCGACGTCCTGCTGGTGCCCGACCGGATCGGCCGCGCCCTCGGCGACTACGCGCGAATGACGGCCGCGCGCTGGGGCGGTGACCCGGTGCTGGCGATGGCCGGCACCGACCACAACGCGCCCGACCCGCGGCTCGCGGACTGGCTGCGGCGCGCTTGCGACGACGAGCGCGCCATCACGATCGCGACACTCGACGAGTACATCCGCGAGCACGTGCGGGACGAGGTGTCCGCCGTCGTCACCGGCGAGCTGCGCAGCCATGTCCGCGGCAACATCCTGCCCGGCGTACTCTCCGTGCGGCTCGGGCTCAAGCAGCGGATGGCCGTCGCCGAGCGCACCGTCGACCACGCCGAGCGCGTGAACGCCCTGTGGTCCCGGCGGGACGACGCGCCGTTCCTGTCACTCGCCTGGCACAAGATCATCGAGTCGACGGCGCACGACTCGGTCGTCGGCTCGGGCACCGACGAGACCTGCGACCAGGTCGACGCCCGCCTGGCCGAGGCCGCGCAGACCGCACGCGCCGTACGGGACGCCGCGCTCGCCGAGCCCGCCGCCCGGGTGCCGAGCGACGCACATCTCGTCGCCAACCCGCTGCCGTTCGCCCGTACGGCGCTGGTCGAGGTGGACGTCGTGGCACCACCGGCGGGAGCCGGGCTGGTCGCGACCGCCGCCGACGGCTCCACGCACCCCGTGCAGCTGATCTCGCAGGCCCCGACCCTGCTGAGCGACGAGCGCATGGACGCCTCCCAGCTCGAACGCGTCCTGCGCCGTATCCACCGCCGCGAGCTGTTCGGCCGGCTGATCGACCACTACGAACTCACCCCGAACTCGCTCGTCTTCCACCTCGCCGAGGTGCCCACCAGCGGACCGTTCGACCTGCTGATCCTGCGCCGCGAGGTCGCCGAGGCGGCCGCCGCGCACCCGGGCGAGTGGCGGGTGCTGACACTGGAGGAGGCGCGGGCGACCGCGCTGGTGCCCGTGCACGTGCCGGCCTCCGGGCTGGCGAGCTTCCGGGTCGCGCCGAGCGAGTGGCCGGCCGCCCCGTCGACCACGCTCGCGAACGCCACGGCGGCGCCCCGGGGCGTGTCCAACGGCCTGGTCGACGTCGAGGTCGCCGCCGACGGCACCCTGACCGTGACCGGGGCCGACGGCACCGTCCTGAGCGGCGTCGGCCGCCTCGTCGACGGCGGTGACCGCGGCGACAGCTACAACTACGCGCCCCCGGCGCGGGACGTACTCGTGTCGGAGCCCGTCGAGACGACCGTAGACCTCCTCGAATCCGGCCCGCTGCGTTCCCGGCTGCGGGTCACCCGGGTCTACGCATGGCCCGCCGCGCTCTCCGCGGACCGCGATCGGCGCGCCGACCGGACCGTGGCGACTCCGGTGGAGACGCTCGTGGAGGTGCGCGCGGGAGAGCCGTTCGTCCGGGTCTCCACGTCGTTCCTGAACCAGTCCGCCGACCACCGGCTGCGTTTCCACGTGCCGCTGCCCGAGCCGGTGGCCGTCTCCGCTTCCGCCGGGCAGTTCGCCGTGACCGAGCGCGGGCTCACCGCCGAGGGCGGCTGGGGCGAGTACCCGCTCCCGACCTTCCCGGCGAGCTCGTTCGTGTCGGCCGGACCGGCGACCGTGCTGCTCGACCACTCCAGCGAGTACGAACTCGTCGACGGCGGCGCGGAACTGGCCGTCACCCTGCTGCGCGCGATCGGCTCTATCAGCGTCAACATCCACCCCCTGCGCGACGAGCCCGCTGCCACCGAGATCCCCGCGCCGGGTGCGCAGGACCTCGGAATGCGGATCACGAACCGCTTCGCCGTGCTGCCCTCCGCAACCGGCTGGCAGGGGGCCGACGCGGTCGCCCTCGCCGAGGAGTTCCGGGGCGACGTGCTCGTCACCCGCGGCACCGCGCCCGGCGGAGGCGACCTGCCAGGCGACGCGATCGGACTCCGGGTCGACGGCAGGGATGTCCTCGTCTCCAGCGTCCGCCGCGTCACCGACGACGGGCGCGGGTCCGGAACCGAGGTGCGGCTGACCGCGATGAGCGCCACCGGCTCGGTGGTCCGGGTGACGGGCGCGTTCACGGAGGCGACGACGGTCGACCTGCTCGGCAGACCGCTCTCCGCGCAGGCGGAACCGTCCCGTGACGGCCTCGAACTCACCCTCGGCCCCTGGGAGATCCGCACCGTGGTCCTCCGCTAGCCCCTCAAAAAAGAATCTCCCCGCTGCCACCAAGAAGGTTGTGACCTCTTGCCCTCCGAGCTTTCCGCGTACGTTTCGGACCCCACACCCGGGCGCGGTGCGCTACGCCCGGCGCGCTCGTGGCTGTACTCCGACGCTCCCTCGCTCTCGCTGAACGGAGCCTGGCGTTTCCGTCTGTCGCCCACGGCGTCGGTGCCACAGGACTTCGCGGCCGAAGGATTCGACGACCACGGCTGGGAGAGCATCCCGGTGCCGTCCCACTGGGTGCTGGAGGGCGACGGAGCCCATGGCCGGCCGATCTACACCAACATCCAGTTCCCGTTCCCGATCGACCCGCCCCACGTCCCGGACGAGAACCCCACCGGCGACTACCGGCGTCACTTCGCCATGCCCGCCGGCTGGTCCGACGCCGAGCGGATCGTGCTGCGGTTCGACGGTGTCGAGTCGCTCTTCCGGGTCTGGGTCAACGGTGTCGAGATCGGCAGCGCCGGCGGCAGCCGGCTCGCCCACGAGTTCGACGTCACGCGGGCGGTGCGTCCGGGCGACAACGTCGTCGCCGTGCGGGTGCATCAGTGGTCGGCGGCCAGTTACGTCGAGGACCAGGATCAGTGGTGGCTGCCGGGCATCTTCCGCGACGTCACACTGACCGCCCGGCCGCTCGGCGGGATCGAGGACGTCTGGCTGCGGACCGGGTTCCGCGACGGCCGCGGGCGCGTCGAGGCGGAGATCACCGCCGAGGCGTCCGCGTTCCCGGTCACCCTGCGCATCCCCGAACTCGGCGTCGAGCAGGTCTGGGCGACCGCGGCCGACGTGAGGCCGGTCGACGCCGGCGAGGTGGAGCCCTGGTCGGCCGAGCGTCCCCGCCTGTACGACGCCACCGTGTCGACGGCGGCGGAGAGCATCGCGCTGCGCGTGGGCTTCCGGACGGTCGAGATCCGCGGTGACCGGTTCCTGGTCAACGGCCGTCGTGTCGTGTTCCACGGGGTCAACCGCCACGAGGCGCATCCCGTGCGGGGCCGGGTCTTCGACGAGGAGCACGCCCGCGAGGACCTGTCCCGTATGAAGCGGTTCAACGTGAACGCCATCCGCACCAGCCACTACCCGCCGCATCCGCGTCTGCTCGACCTCGCCGACGAACTCGGCTTCTGGGTCGTGCTCGAATGCGACCTGGAGACGCACGGCTTCGAAAAGGGCGGCTGGGCGGGCAACCCGAGCGACGACCCGGCGTGGCGGGAGGCGTACCTCGACCGCATCCGGCGGACGGTCGAGCGGGACAAGAACCATCCGAGCATCGTGATCTGGTCGCTCGGCAACGAGTCGGGTACCGGTAGCAACCTCGCCGCCATGTCGGCCTGGGTGCACGCCCGGGACGCCGAACGCCCCGTGCACTACGAGGGCGACTACACCGGCGAGTACACCGACGTGTACTCCCGGATGTACGCGTCGGTGCCGGAGACCGAGCGCATCGGCAGGAACGGCACGGACACCCCGCTGCTGAACTGCACCCCCGCGCAGAGCGCGCGGCAGCGGGCCAAGCCGTTCCTGCTGTGCGAGTACGCCCACGCCATGGGCAACGGGCCGGGTGCGCTCGACCAGTACGAGGCTCTGGTGCACGAACATCCGCGGCTGCACGGCGGGTTCGTCTGGGAGTGGCGCGACCACGGCATCCTGGCCACGGCGCCGGACGGCACTCCGTACCACGCCTACGGAGGCGACTTCGGGGAGGTCGTGCACGACGGCAACTTCGTGATGGACGGCATGCTGCTGAGCGACGACGTCCCGACGCCCAGCCTGTACGAGTACAAGGCGGTGGTACAGCCGGTCCGTTTCGCCTTCGAGGGCGACAAGGTCGCGGTGACGAACCTGCGGCACTCGGCCGACACGTCCGACCTGCGCTTTCGCTGGCGCGTCGAGCACGACGGAACGCCTGTGGACGCCGGGGACCTGGAGGTCCCGGTGGTCGCGGCGGGCGAGTCGGGGTGGGTGTCCCTCCCGCCGGTCCCGGTGGCGCCCGAGGGCGAGACATGGCTGACGATCGAGGCGGTCCTGGCGACCGCCGCGCCCTGGGCCCCCGAGGGCCATGTGGTGGCCACCGTCCAGTCGGACCGTTCGCCGGACGTCCCCGTGCCCGCCGTCCGGCACCGGACGGGCTGGCGACCGGACGCCGGAACGCTGATTCTCGGGGCCGCCCAGTTCGTGGACGGTTCCCTCGTGAGCCTCGCAGGCCGCGCCGTGACGGGACCACGGCTGGAGTTGTTCCGCGCCCCGACCGACAACGACGAGAGCCCGTCGGACGGTGTGGAGGAGAGCGACGCGAGTGTCCCGGGGGTGTCCAACGCCGAGCTGTGGCGTCGCGACGGTCTCGACCGGCTGACCGCACGTCGCGTGTCGGTGGAGCGACCCCACGACAAGGCGGACGCGCTGCGCACGCTCGACAAGGTCTCCGCGGCGAACTCCACCCTGTTCGTGATGGTGGAGTCCGTCTGGTCGCTCGAAGCCGGCGAGCTGGAACTCCGCGTGGAGATCGAGCCGTCGAGCGGCTGGAGCACGGTGTGGCCGCGGATCGGAATCCGCTTCGACCTGCCCGACGGCGCGGCACCCGTCGACGGCGCCGAGTGGTTCGGGCTCGGCCCGTCGGAGTCGTATCCCGACAGTCTGCGGGCGGCGCGCACCGGCCGTTTCTCCTCCGGCATCGACGATCTCTCGGTCGACTACGCCCGTCCCCAGGAGACCGGACACCGGTCCGGGCTGCGTCGGCTGACCCTCACGAGCACGGGTGCGGAGGTGTTCCGTGTCGAGGCCCTGCCCGACACGCAGGGGCGGCGGCCCGGCTTCACGCTCAGCCGCCACACGGCCCAGGAGCTCGCACGGGCCGGACACCCGTATGAGCTCCCCGCCTCGACGACGAGCCGTCTGACCATCGACGCGGCGCAGCACGGACTCGGTTCGCGGTCGTGCGGCCCGGACGTGTGGCCCGAGTTCGCCCTGCGTCCCGAGGCCCGCACGATCAGACTGCGCATCACGGCGCGCTGACCTCCCCGGCTCCTGACCGACGGAGCACCGAACCGCAAGGAACACCCGTGTCGGCCGACCGCAGCACAGCGGCCGGCCGGCACGGGTCTTGTGTCTGAGCCACCGGTGGCGCGCCTCCCCTCGATCAGGATCGTTCACTAAAACGAACGCTATGTTCACTACCTAGACGAGTTCGGTATAGTGAACGCATGGTTCATTCAGTCGGGGCTTTTTGGGCCCGCATCCGCGTGTCCTGCACCGCAACGCACAGGGGCCGCTGATGACGCCCCCTCCGTCCGGCCGTCAGCCGGTGAGCAGTACCGCAGCCGCGGTCGGCGCGAAGATCCGTCTGCGCCGCCAGCAGCGCGGCATGAGCGCCGCGGAGATGGCCCGGCGCGCCGGGCTCAGCAAGGCCACCTTGTCGCAGCTGGAGGCCGGCAACGGCAATCCGACGATCGACACCCTGGACGCGATCGCGATCGCCCTGCGCATTCCGATCGCCGACCTGCTGGCGCGTGACGCCGACACCGGGCCGGTCTTCCGGCCCGGCACGGACATCGAGCCCGGCGAGGTCTCCCGGGAGTTGCTGCGCCGCATCAGCAGCGGCAACAGCCTGGAGATCTGGCGGCTGCGTATCCCGCCCGAGACGGAGCTGCCCGGCGTCCCGCACGCCACCGGCACGATCGAGCACCTGCTCATCGCCACCGGGCACGTCACCGCCGGCCCCGTCGACTCCCCGCAGGATCTGGGCCCCGGCGACATGCTCGCCTTCGCCGGGGACGCCCCGCACTTCTACCGCACCGGCGCCGAGGAAGTGGACATCACCGTCGTCTTCGCCTCCCCCATCAGCACCTGAGTACCAAGGAAGACCCCGCCATGAGCACCACCATCGCCACCACCCCCTCCAGCCGTGCCTTCATCAGCGACAACATGGCCGGGGCATCCCCTGAGATAGCCCGGACCGTCGCCGACGCGGCCGCCGGGCAGGTCCTGCCGTACGGCAACGACCCCTTCACCGACAGCGCCCGCCGCAGGCTCAGTGAGATCTTCGAGCGGGACGTCGACGTCTTCCCGGTCTCCACCGGGTCCGCCGCCAACGGCCTGAGCCTGGCCGCCCTCACCCCGCCGTGGGGCAGCGTGCTCTCCCACCCCGGCAGCCACATCAACACCGACGAATGCGGCGCTCCGGAGTTCTTCACCAACGGCGCCAAGCTCGTCGGTGTCCCGGGCTCCGACAGCAAGATCGACCCCGAAGCGCTGCAGGCGGCGGTGCGCCGCCGGGCCGGTGACGTGCACAGCGTGCAGCCGTCCGCGCTGAGCATCAGCCAGGCCACCGAGAGCGGCAGCGTCTACACCCTGGAGGAGATCCGCCGTCTGTCCGCCATCGCCAAGGACGCGGGACTGCGCGTCCACATGGACGGCGCGCGCTTCGCCAACGCTCTGGACCATCTCGGCTCCACCCCGGCCGAGATGACCTGGAAGGCCGGCATCGACGTGCTGTCCTTCGGCGCCACCAAGAACGGCGCGATGACCGCCGACGCCATCGTCTCCTTCGACCCCACGCTCGCCAACGAACTCGCCTTCCGTGGCAAGCGCGCCGGCCAGCTCGCCTCCAAGATGCGCTTCCAGACGGCCCAGATCGACGCGTACCTCACCGACGGCCTGTGGCTGCGCAACGCCCGCCAGGCCAACGCGATGGCCACCCGGCTCGGGGACGGCCTCAAAGCCATCCCCGGCACCGGCCTTCTGGCCACGCCACAGGCCAACATCCTCTTCTGCCGCCTGCCCCAGCAGGTCACCGAAGGACTCCTCGCCGAGGGCTACGCCTTCTACCACGACCGCTGGGAACCGGGGATCGTCCGGTTCGTCACCGCCTTCTCCCACAGCGCCGACGACATCGACGAGCTACTCGACGCGGTCCGCCGCCACACCCGCTGACCAACGGCCGGGGGAAACGTCTCGGTCACACCGACGCCACAGGCAAGGGGGAACCGCGAGGCACAGGGCCGGCCCTCGGAGGAGACAAGCCGGTCCCGGCCGCGACTCGTGGCCGCTCCAGTAGCAACGAACCTGCACGCGTGGACCAGTAGCCGTCGGTCTCGCCGAGGCTCAGCTGTCGGCCGGGGTGAGGTTTGCGTGGACGACGCCGATCGAGCGCCGGCCCCTGTGGCGATTTCGCGCATCGACCGACCTTCGGCACGGCGGGCGAGGATGACCCGTTGTTCGCTGGCGTCGCCCACGGGGCGGCGGCATGGGTGCTCCTTCAGAGGCTGCGGACGGTGATGTCGCCGTAGGCGGTGGTCACACGGATGTTCAGGCCGGCGGCGCCTTCGGTGTTCTTGAGTGCGTTGTGGATCCGGCCGTAGGTGGTGCCGGTGTCCAGGGAGGCGGAGACTCCGCGGGCGGCGCCGACAGACACCTCGCCGGACTCGGTGCGCAGCACTACCGTGCCGCACACGGCCTCGGCGATGCGGATGTCGCCCTTTTGGGTGCTGATCTCGGCGGGACCGCCCAGGCGGCCGACCGAGACGTCGCCGACGAGGAGGCTGAGGCGGGCGCTCTCGGCCTCGTCGAGCTTGACCGAGCCCTGCGCGCCCTCGAAGGCGACGTCGCCGAGCCGTCCGACGCCCCGAAACTCGGTGAGATGGTCGACGGTGCCCAGCAGCACCCGAAGCAGGCGGGCGTGGTGGTCCTCGAACTGCCCGGTCAGGGCCTCGATGAGGGCGGCCTTCTTCCTGGCCAGGTTAAACAGGTCCGAGACGACGCCGGACAGTTTGATCTTCGCGTCATGGAGAGCCTTGTCCACCCGGTGCTTGAAGCGAGTGCGTTCCTGGACGAACGCGGTGCGGGTGCGGGTGATATCCCGCAACTGCCGGACGGCCTTCGTCGGGACGAACGAGGCCCGGACCCTGCCGCGTTCGGCGAGCTTGGCCAGCCGGACCGTGTCCGGCTTGTCGGGCTTTGGACGCCCGGGGACGTTATTCACATCGCGCGCGTTGACGAGCCAGCAGGCCAGTCCGCGTGCCTCCAGCAGGTAGCAGAACGGGCGCCAGTACGATCCCGTCGCTTCCATGACGACCCGCTCGACGCCCTGGCAGACCAGCCGGTCGCCGAGTTCCAGGATCGCGTTGGTGGTCGAGGCGACCGTCCGAACCTGCTGGACGCGCCGACCCTCGATGGTGTGGTGCGGGACGCGCAGGCAGACCATCCCGGATGCCTTGGGGATGTCGATCGCCGCGACCCGCGCGACTGTTCCGTCGTCGTGGTCTCGGCCCAGATCGCGGTCATGTGGTACCTCCGTGCGGTGTGCTGCTGTGCCCTCCCGACGGACGACCTCGCTGCCGATTCCCTACGAAGCGATCATTCGCAATTCCTGATTGGCAGCCGAGTCATCGTGAGGCGTCGGGCGGCCAATCGATGGACGCATCAAGTGGCAGAAGTTTGAAAGCCACACCCGACACCCCTGGGTGGATGAACCATACGAAGGGCTCACCGCTTCCCGCGGAACAACGTAGGGAAGTCTGGGCGGCTCTGGTCGAGCGCCTGCGCACTGACTCTCTCCAGTTGCCCAGGATGCCTCTCGGGTGAGGTACCGAGGGCTTTCTGGGAGCGGGGCCACCCCAGGGGCCATGAGTTCGGTGAGGAGCCTGCTCAGGTCATCTGTGGATAGCGCCAGGCCCAGGGTCTGCACGATGCGCAGAGCACAGTCCCGGATGGACTGAGCGTCCAACTCGGGCGCCGTGCTCCTGACTTGTTGGATTGACCCCAGATGCTCGGTCGGCAGCCGTGGCGTCCAGGGAGCCGGTCGGCACTGGCTCGCACAGCTCCTTGCCGCCCTTCGGGCCGGCTCATGATGAGCGTGCCGCCGCCGACCGGCACCCGTGCGGTGTGGCTCAACAGAGGCATGAATGTGTGAGACCGCAACTTCAAGTCAGGGCGCCCACCGCACACTTCTGCCGCTTCGAGCACCAGGTCAGGATGCGCGTGATCACCATGGGGATCGACCTTCACAAGTCTTCTCGCTCAGGTCGCTCTCCTCCGCACCGACCTCCGCAAAATACATGCCCGACGATCAGCCAGGAGAAGAAGAAGGCCCGGTCAGATAGACGGGGCTGTCACGCCCGGTTACATCCTCAGCTCACCGGAGGGTGGACGAGACGGGCCACTCGTCTTCAACTACTGTCCCGGCGCCCACTGACGAACGGGCACCACTCTGCCAAGTGAATCTTGAGCTCCCCAGCACCTCGAATGCCGTACTCGCCCAGGCCAAAGACACTGGAGTACCACTCGATCTGGTTCCACCAGTACCACCTGACGGACATGGGCCGGGTCCGGGTGCGGAAGGACTGGCACAGTGAGTAATGGAGTGGAGCGACGGGACTGACTGGACAGGCTCCGGGCCCGATCGGTCCGGTGTTGGTGATCGAGTTGGCGCAGGCCGTTCCCGCGGAGGCGATCCGGCGAGTGCGCGAGCCGAGCTTTGCCGGGCAACCGCACCGACCCCGAAACGTAACCCATGGTGGACTTACAGGCATTCCAACCAGTCGGTATCGTGCGCCGCCAAAACCATTCCTCCCAGTTCACCTCCACGGATCCGAGCCGAAGCGGAAGGCCAGGCGATGACATACGCCGACGAGAACCAGTACCCGCAATCACCAACGGGATGGCCGCTGCCCCACACCGCGCGCCCGTCGTACGGGTACGACGCCCCTCGGTACGGGTCGTACGGTCAAGCCCCTTGGGGTGAGCCGTACGCGCACGAGACTCACCGGCGCAGTGCCGACCTCGCCGCCCTGCGCTCGGCCTACCGCCTGCTCCGCCGGATCTCCACGCTCGCCGCGCTCGGCTCCTTCGTGGTGTATGTCGTGCTGTCCTGCTATGCGCCTGGCCTGATGGAGGCCAAGATCACCGGAGAGCTGAGCCTGGGAATCGCCCTGGGGGTCCTCCAACTCGTCGTCACCTTCGCGGCGGTCTTCTGGTACGGACGCAGCGCACAACGCTCGGTGGATCCGTTGGCCCGCGCCGTCAGGGAGCGGACGGTCCCCACCAGCCGGAACCCGGAGGCGGCGAGATGAACGACTTCAACTCCGGGACGCAGGCCACCGTCCTGATTCTGTTCACCACGCTGGTCACCGTCACGCTGCTGATGTGCGTGATGGCGGGACCGGACCGCGACGACCTGACGAACTTCTACACCGGCTACCTCTCGCTCACCCCGCTCAAGAACGGCCTGGCGATCGCGGGCGACTACATCTCGGCGGCCACGGTGCTGAGCACCACGGGCATCATCGCGCTCGCCGGATACGACGGCTATGTCCTCGCGGTCAGCACCGCTTTGTCGCTGGTGCTGCTGATGTTCCTGCTGGCCGAACCCCTGCGCAACGCAGGCAGGTTCACCATGGGCGACGTCCTGGCCCGCAACATGCCCGGGCGGGCCGTGCGTATCGCCGCCTGCGTGGTGACGCTCTCCGCGACCCTGCCCTTCCTGGTCGTCCAGCTCTCCGGGGCCGGGTCGCTGCTCACCTTCATCCTGAACATCCCGCACGTGGCGGGCGCCAGGACGGCGTGCATCGTCATCGTCGGCAGCCTGATGATCATTTACGCGGCGCTCGGCGGTATGAGAGGAACCGCGCTCATTCAGATGATCAAGATTGTGCTCCTGCTCGGCACCAGCGTCGTCGTCGCCGCTCTCGTCCTGAACCGCTTCGACTGGAGCCCCGGCGACGTCCTCAGAGCCGCCCAGCACGGCAGCGGCGCGGGCCCCGCCTTCCTCCGTCAGGGCCTTCAGTTGGGCACCTCGGCCGTTGACCGGCTGGACTTCGTCGGTCTCCAGATCACCGTGGTCCTCGGCGTGGCTTGCCTGCCCCACATCACGATGCGTCTGTACTCCGCGCGGGACGTGCCGGCCGTGCGTCGCTCCATGTCGTGGGCAGTCGGCACGGTCACCGCGTTCTGCCTGCTTGTGATCATCATCGGTACGGGCGCGGCGGCGCTGGTGGGATCGCGGTATATCACCGCAGCCGACCCGCACGGCAGAACGTCGGTGCTCATGCTGTCGCAGGTACTCGGCGGGGCCCCCGCCTCCGCAGGCGCGACGATTCTCTACGCGGCTGTGGCGGGCACCGTGTTCATCACCCTACTGTCGTCGGTCGCAGGGATGACCCTGGCCGCGGCCTCGTCGCTCGCCCACGACCTGTTCGCCCATGCAGCGCTGCGGGGACAGGCGAAGCCGCGCACGGAGATGACGGTGGCGGCATGGACGTGTGTGGCCGTGGGAACCGCTGCCATCGGGCTCTCCACCCTGGTCCAGAACTGGGACGTCGGCGTACTGACCACTCTGGCCATCTGCATCGGGGCATCGGCGGTGGCACCCGCCCTCACCTACTCCCTGTTCTGGCGAGGATTCACGCAAACCGGCCTGCTCGCCACCCTCTACGGCGGCGCGGCCTGCGCGCTGCTGCTGATGGTCTTCTCCAAGGCCGTTTCGGGCACGCCGTCCGCCGTCTTCCCGAACGCCCACTTCGACCTGTTCCCCATGCAGTCCACCGGACTGGTCTCCATCCCGTTCGGCTACCTGGTGGGCTGGCTGGGCAGCCGTATGGACCACCGGCGCCGCGCCGCCGACAGCCGCGAGTACCGGCGGCTCTACGAGGAGAGCGAGGCACGGCTGCTCGCCGCAGCCGAATGACCACGCGGGCGGGGGCGGGCTACGCGAGCGGCCTCGGTGCCGCCGCCGTGGTCCGCCCAGGGGGCAAGTCCCGTCTTGCGGCACCTTCCTCCCTGACGGCCGGCCGATCGCGGGGATCGACAAAGACCTCGAAAGCCGGACGACCGATCACGGCTGTGCCCGGATGGCCGAGCAGTTCCTCGGCCCGCCGGCTCCATCCGGCCACGGCTCCCCGGTCGTCGAGCACGGCCAAGGCGGCGAGGTGCAGGACGAAAGGATCGTCGTGGCTTTCGCTGAACTCCTTCATCCGCCCCTCCACCGCTGGACACCACCTTGTACACGGATTACGGCAGGCATGGTGGCCCGCACATCACGAAAGCGGGACACGATGAACAGGGCGCGATCGACAGCGCGTCCGGACCTCGAGAGCTCGCACGAGGTGACGGTGAAATCGGAAACGTCCGTGAACCACCACTATCCGTGAACCACCACTATGGGACTCCGCCATGAGCAGGTCCTGCCGGACCTCGTGGAGGTGTCCCCAGCTCGCGTGCCGCCAGAGCCCAGCTGAGCTCCACCGAGGTGTCGGGTGCGTCGAGGCTGGTGCCGGTCAGCTCCTCGAAACGGCGCAGCCGGTAGCGGACGGTGTTGACATGGACGTGTGCGCGCCGGGCGACTTCACGGATGTGCCGTCCCCACTCCAGGTATCCCCGCACCGACTCCTCGATGAGCGCGCCGAACTCCCCCTCCGCCTCCAGCGGGCGCAGATATCGGTCGAGCAGCAACTCGGCGAGTTCCGGTTCGGCGACGACCGCCACCCGCCAGGACAGGTCGCTCAGGTCGTACACACCGCGCAGACCGTACGCACGGGCGGCTTCCAACAGCCTGCCGGCGGCACGGAAGGAGCCGTGCGCCGCGGCCAGGTCCGTCGGCGGGCCGAGCCCCGCCGTCACCTCCAGGTCACCGATCTCCGGCTTTGCCTCGACCACCCCGGCGACAGCCTCGTCCAGTACGGTGAGCAGCGCGCACCCTCCGTTCCTGCGGCCGTGGGACTCCAGGGAGCGTTCCAGCGCGTCCGGACCGACCTTGCCGTTCGGGACGGCTCTGATCGCCCGGTACGGCCGCGACAGGTCCAGTCCGTAGATCGCCGCTCCGCTGTGGATCTCCGCCGCTCTCAGCGTTCCGTAGAGCAGTCCACGCAGGAAGTCGGCGCGGCGGCGGGCATCGAACAGGGCGGAGGCGACCTCCGCCTGCCGGTGGACAGTGGCAATCCGCACACTCGCGACGTCCGCGAGCTCCCACAAACACTTGGTGCGGTCGACGATGACGCCGGGGTCCAGTCCGCGCTCGGTCGCCTCGGCGATGAACAGATCCCGTATCGCGCTCAGCGCCCGGCGGAACGCGCGGAGCCCGTCGCTGAGCGGCACGCCTCGGGTGACCCGGTCCCGGGCCACGTCCGCTTCGTCGAAGTCCTCCGGCGCGGGCACCGACCCTTCTCGCACCACCGCGAGCGCCCGCTGGAAGTGCCGCTGCCAGATCTGGTCCAGGAGTTCCCGCGGGACCGCGCGGTAGGACGGGATGTGGTCCGTCAGCTCCGCGTGCAACCGCCCGCCCACGTTCCACTGCTTCGCGGCCATCGCGGCGATGACCCGTTCGAGGGGCGCCGTCGCGCCCGACTGCCCGGGCATGGACCTCACCTCCGCCCCTGTGGCACCGGTCGTTGTGCAACTGAACAATATGCCGCCCTCCGGCCTTGGCCGGGGAGCCGTCGACAGCCACCCGTCCCCGAAAGCACAGTGGTACGGCGGCGGAAGGAGCGCATCGGCGCGCACGCAACAAGGCACCGATCGACCGTGCTCAGACCCGCCCTCGTGCTACCGACCCACCCTGCCGAACAGTGACGAACAATGCGGAGACCTCCATGACCGACGAGCACCGTCACCGACCCGACCGCGCCGCCGCCACCGCCCCGCGCCTCGCGCCACTGCCCGAGGACGGCTGGGATGCGTCCACCCAGGAGCTGCTCGCCCCGATTCCCCGGGACGCCGACGGCCACCTCGCCAACGTCTTCACCACGTTGGTACGGCACCCCGGCCTCTTCCGGCACTTCCTGCCGTTCGGCAGCCATCTGCTGCGCGACGGCCGTCTGTCGGACCGGACCCGGGAGCTGCTGATCCTGCGCACCGCGTGCAACACCCGAGCCGGTTACGAATGGGGGCGGCACGTACCGCTGGCCAGGGCCGTCGGAGTCAGCGACGAGGAGATCCAGCGAATCGGCGCGGGCCCGGACGCTCAAGGGTGGACGGCGGCCGACGCCCGTCTGCTGCGTGCCGCCGACGAACTGCACCGGGACGCACGCCTGGCCGCTGCCACCTGGTCCGCGCTCGCCGCCGACCACGACGAGGCACAGCTGATCGAAATCACCATGCTCGTCGGTCAGTACCACATGGTCGCGTTCTTCCTGAACTCCGCCGGTACCCGGCTCGAGCCCGGCTACGACAAGGAGACTCTGCCCGCGCCCACCCCGGCTTGCGAGGACGGGGCGGAAGGGGTGCACGGCGATGCCTGAGCCCCGGCACACCGCAACCCACCCGGTCGGCCTCCTGACCGGCCGGAGCGTACTGGTCATCGGCGCGGGCACCCGCCCCAGCGAGGATCCGAAGGCCCCGGTGGGCAACGGTCGGGCGGTGGCCGTGCTCGCCGCCCGCGAGGGAGCCTCCGTGGCCTGCGCCGACATCTCCCCCGCCGCCGCGGCGACCACCGCCGCCCTGGTCGGTGAGGAGGGCGCCCATGGCCTCCCCGTGGTCGGTGACGCCACGGATCCCGGCCAGTCCTCGGCCATGGTCGCCGGGGCCGTCCGCGAACTCGGCGCGCTCCACGCGATGGTGGTCAACGTGGGCATCGGCCTCGGCGCGGGCCTGGCGGACACCTCACCGCAGCAGTGGGCACGCGTGCTCTCGCTCAACCTGAGCGCCCCCTTCCTCGCCGCCAAGTACGGATTGCCCGCGATCGTCGACGGAGGATCGATCGTCTTCGTCGGTTCGGTGGCCGGGCTGCGCGCGGCCACCGACTCGCCCGCCTACGACAGTTCCAAGGCAGGCCTGTTCGGTCTCACCCGCCATGTCGCCAAGGAGGGTGGGCCGCGCGGGATCCGCGCCAACCTGGTCGTCCCAGGCCTGATCGACACCCCGATGGGCCGTGAGGCCTCGGCCCGTCGGGCGTCGCGTTCCACCTCGTTCGCCCGCATACCGCTCGGACGCCAGGGCACCGCCTGGGAGGTGGCCGAAGCCGTCACCTTCCTGCTCTCCGACCGCGCCTCTTACATCACCGGGCAGAGCCTGGTGGTGGACGGAGGATTGAACGCCGTCTGAGCACTCCGAGCTCCGGTGACGAGGTGGGGGCGGTCCCCCGGGTCAGGGCATCGACCGGGACCGCCCCCACCGGCTCACTTCACCAGCGGGCCGAACTCCTTGCGGGTGTCCACCGGCTTGCCGAACAGCTGCCACCGCACGCCCTTGAACCGCATCAGCTGCATCGTCTCGAGCGGGAAGGCGTCGCCGTGCCCCGTGGTCATGGCGACCCCGGGCAGCAGCAGGCCCACCTTGACGTTCTTCAGGTTGCGCACCGCGTCCCGCAGTCCTTCCCTGGTCGGGCATTTCATCGAGTCCAGGGCCTTGTGCAGGCTGGAGGCGACGGCCCAGCCGTAGGCGTTGAACTGGTTGGCCGGGTCGGCGTCGGGGGCGTACTTGTGCAGCGCTTCCTTGTACGTCTTCATCTCGGCGTCGTCGGCCCACTGCGGGTCGGCGGGGTCTTTGAAGTAGGTCGCCGAGACCACGCCCTGCACGTTCTTGAAGCCGACGGGCTGGAGTACGGCGGCTGACGAGGCCACGTTGTTCACGATGTGCAGCGGGTTCCACTTGGTGTTCTTGGCATCGGCGGCGAGGGCCTGGCTGCCGAACTTCGGCGTGGTGACGTCCAGCAGCACATCCGCCTTGGAACGGGAGAGGTTCGCCATCTGTGCCGACACCGAAGGGTCGGTGACCTCGTAGCTCTCCTCGGCGACCACCTTGATGCCGCTGCCGGCGACGGCCTTCTTGAACCCGCCGAGCAGGTCCTTGCCGAAGTCGTCGTTCTGGTAGAGGACCGCGACCTTGACCTTCGGCTTCTCCGCCTTGAGGTACTTGGCGTAAACTCGTGCCTCGGCCACGTAGTTGGGCTGCCAGCCGATGGTCCAGGGGTGCTTGTCGTCCATGCCCCAGACGGAGGCACCCGTGGCGACGAAGGGCTGCGGCACCTTCTGCTTGTTGAGGTAGTCCCACACGGCTGCCGTGGACGGGGTGCCCAGGGTCTGGAACACGGCGAAGACCTTCTCCTGCTCGACGAGTCTGCGGGCCTCCTCGACCGCCTTGGGCGGCTGGTAGCCGTCGTCGCGGATGATGAACTGCACCTTGCGGCCGTCTATGCCACCCTTGTCGTTGACGTTCTTGAAGTAGGCGGCCACGCCCTTGCTGATCGTGCCGTACGCGGAGGCAGGTCCCGACAGCGGGTAGATCCCACCCAGCTTGATGGTCTTGTCGGTGATGCCGGTGGTCTGCTGGCCCTTGCACGCACCGGCGGCGGCGGTGTCCTGGCCGTCCTGCCCTCGCTGGCTGCTGCAGGCGGTCGCGGTGAGCAGGGCGGCGGTCGCGGCCGCGGCCGCCCGCAGAGCGGTCGTTTTGCGCATGTGATTCATTCCTTTTCCGTGCGGGGCGGTGCGCCCACGGGTTCGGCGTCGACAACTGCGGGGTACGCAGGGGTGCGGGTCGCGAAGGGCCCGGATTCGGCCCGGGACTTCGGCTCCGCATCGGGCGCGGATTCGGCCTGGGGCGTCCGGTCGAGGGCGGCGGTGGCGCGTGGCAGGCGACGGGCGACTGCACCCAGGACACGGCCCGGCAGACCGGCCAGTCCCGTCGGGGCCACGAACATCACCGTGATGATCAGCAGGCCGAACACCAATCCCGGTGCCGCCTCGCTGACGTCCTGGGACACACTCGGCACATACATCACGAACGCCGCGCCCAGCAGGGGTCCGTACAGCGAGGCCAGCCCCCCGACCACCAGGCCGGCCAGCAGGGTGATGGACAGCACGAAGCTGAAGGAGTCGGGCGAGACGAAGCCGATCACCCAGGTGTACAGACACCCGGCGACACCCGCGAACATCGCGCTCCATGCGAAGGCGAGGGTCTTGTGCAGCGACAGCCGCACGCCCATGACCTCGGCGGCGCTCTCGTTGTCCCGTACGGCGAGCATTGCCCGGCCGACCCGGGACCGCAGCAGGTTGCGGGCAAGCAGCAGAGCCACCGCGGAGACGGCGAGGACGACGAAGTACATCCACTGGTCCTCGGCCAGGCCGCTCCACATGGGCGGCTGCAGCTTGTCCACGGTGAGGCCCATGGAGCCGCCTGTCACCGGTTCGAGCCGCTTGAGCAAGGGCGGCAGGAAAACCGCGAACGAGAGGGTGACCAGGGCCAGGTACAGCCCGCGCAGCCGCAGGGCGGGCACTCCGAACCCGAGGCCCAGGAGGAAACATCCGGCGGCCGCGACCGGCAGTGTGGCCAGGTGGCCGGTGTCGTACCGGTCGAGCATGACCGCCGTCGTGTAGGCCCCCGCCGCGAAGAACGCGCCGTGCCCGAGTGAGATCTGCCCGCCGAAGCCGACGAGCAGGTTCAGGCCGGCCAGCGCCACGGCGTACAGGAGCACCATGGTCAGCTGGAAGACCTGGAAGGGTGCGAAGTAGAACGGTAGGTAGCCGGCGACTGCCGCCGCGAGCAGCACGGTGAGCGCGGCCCGCAGCCGCCGGACCCGGTCGGTGCCGAGTGCCGCTGTGATGGTGTTCATGCGCGCTCCACCGCCGCCCGCCCGAACAGGCCTTGGGGCCGCACCAGCAGCACCGCCAGAATGATCACCAGGGGGACTCCCACCTTCAGATCGGCACCGATCACGTCCACGTACGCCCCGGTCAGCGTCTCGGCGACGCCCACGAACAGGCCTCCGACAACCGCACCGACCGGGCTGTCGAAGCCCCCGAGGGTCGCCGCGGCGAACGCGTAGATCAGCACCCCGCCCATCATGTTGGGCTCCAGGAACAGCACCGGGGCGACGAGCACACCCGACACCGCGCCGACCGTCGCGGCCAGCCCCCAGCCGAACATCAGCACTCGGCCCACCCGGATGCCGGACAGCCGGGCGGAGGCCGGATTGCAGGCGACCGCCCGCATCACCAGGCCGACAGATGTGTGCTGGAACAGCAGGTACAGCAGGCCCATCACGAGGGCCACCACCCCGGTGATCCCGAGCGTCGACCAGTCCACGCGCACCCCGGCCAGGTCGAGTCCGCCGTCGGGGAAGGGCTGCGGAAAGTCCTTCACGGTGAACGACCAGATCAGGCCGGCCAACGCGTTGACGAAGATGAACAGGCCGACCGTGACGATGACCACCGTCAGCTCGGGCGCGCCCTGCACGGGGCGGATGACGATCCGCTCGACCAGCATGCCGCCGGCGAAGGACACCGCGAGGGTGACCGGCAGCGCCAGCCAGAACGGCATCCCGGACGCCACCAGCTGCCAGGCGACGTACGTCGACAGCATGGCCAGCTCGCCCTGGGCGAAGTTGACGATCCCCGTGAACCGGTAAATCAGCACCAGGGCCAACGCCAGGCTGGCGTACACCGCGCCGGAACCCAGTCCTTCCACCACCTGCTGGAGAAGATCGGTCACGGCGCTCACCCGGCCTTCCGGGAGCCGACGGAGACACCGAGGTACACCTCGGCGACCTGCCCGTCCTCGCGGATCTGCGCGGCCGGTCCGGACAGCACCAGGCGGCCGGCCTCCAGTACGTGGGCCCGGTGCGCGATGTCCAGCGCGAGCTGGGCGTTCTGCTCGACGACGACCACAGTGGTGCGTTCCTCCTCGTTGACGGCACGGACGATCTGGAACAGTTCGCGGGTCACCAGCGGTGCGAGGCCCAGGGACGGCTCGTCCAGGAGCAGCAGTGAGGGCCGCAGCATCAGTGCCCTGCCGATGGCGAGCATCTGCTGCTCGCCGCCGCTGAGGCTGCCGGCGGCCTGTCGCAGCCGCTGGCGCAGCTTGGGGAAGTAGCCGTAGATCCGTTCCAGGTCGGCCACCACGGCCGCACGCTCGGCGCGGCCCCGCCGCCGGGGGCCGGTGCGCAGATGGGCGCCGATGCGCAGGTTCTCCTCGACGGTGAGGTCGTTGAAGGTGCCCCGGCCCTCGGGCACATGTGCCACGCCGAGCCTGGCGGCCTGCTCGGGCGAGCGGCCCAGCAGTTCCGTGCCGTTCAAGGTGACCGAGCCGCGGCCGCGGACCATGCCGCAGAGCGCCCGCAGCGTCGTGGTCTTGCCCGCGCCGTTGGGTCCGAGGATCGCGCACACCTCACCGCGGGCGACGGAGAAGTCGAGGCCCTGCAGCACGCGGGCCTGGCCATATCCGGCATACAGATCGGACACCTTCAAAAAATCCGGCTCCGCACTCGCCGCGACCTCGGTGCGGTCGGTGGTGGACTCGGTCATGCGGCCACCCCCAGGTACGCCTCGACGACCGCCGGGTCGCGCTGGATCTCCTCCGGAGAGCCCTCGGCGATCTTGCGGCCGAAGTCGAGACAGATCACCCTGTCGCACAGGCCCATCACGAACCCCATGTGGTGTTCGACCACCACCAGCGTGAGGTCGAACTCCTGGCGCACCAACCGGACCAGATCCGCGAATTGGTCGACCTCGCCGTGACTGAGCCCGTTGACGGGTTCGTCGAGCAACAGCAGCCGAGGCCGTACCGCGAGCGCCCGGGCGAGTTCGACGCGTTTGAGTGTGCCGAACGGCAGCCCGGAGGCGGGGTGGTCGGCGACATCCGTCAGGCCGAGCCGCCGTAGCAAGTCGTCCGCCTGGTCACGTAGTTCCCTCTCCTCCCGCCGGACGCGGGGCAACCGGAGCGCCGCGGCGAGGTGTCCGGTGCGCCCCCGGCTGTGGGCGCCGACCATGACGTTCTCCCGGACCGTGAGCCGTGGGAACAGGCCCAGGTTCTGGAAGGTGCGGGCGATGCCGCGCCCGGCCACGGCGTGCGGAGGGAGGGCGAGCAGGTCCTCGTCCTCGAACCGCACGTCTCCCCCGTCAGGAGCGCAGCGCCGGGTGAGGCAGTTGAACAAGGTGGTCTTGCCGGCTCCGTTGGGCCCGATGAGCCCTACGGAGGTGCCCGGCTCGACGGTGAAAGAGACACCGTCCAGTGCCGTGATCCCGCCGAAGCGCACGGTGATACCTTCGACCGCGAGCATGAGTGACGCCCCTTCCGAGGTGCTGGGGGGTGGGCGAGCGTCACAGTAGGTGGGGGCGTTCCAAGCGCACATTGGGTGTGAGCACCCAACTTCTGGGGCGTCGAACTGTGCGCCGCGCCCAGGTGCCGGGGGATGTCTCACGCCGAGCCTGTTGACGGAGCACTAGGCGGACGGCGACGATCGGCACCATGCCTCATGGTCCTGCCCTGGGCGCTCCCCAACTCTCCGAACCGCTGCTCCGGGAGCGGCGGCGGATCCTGCACGCCGTCCACGACCGGGTCGAGGAGGTGGCGGAGACCGCCGTCGACGTGATGCGCGCGGAGATCCCGTCGTACGCACTGCAGGACGAGCTCTTCTTCGACGAGGTACAGGGGCAAGTGCTCGAGCACTACCGGATGCAGTTGGCGGCCCTGGCCGGCGACCGCGACATCGCTCCCGAAGACCTGGTCTTCAGCCGCGCGGCAGCGATGCGCCGAGCACGCGCGGGCTTCGCCCTGGAGGACTGGATCAGTGCCTTCCGGGTCGGCCGGCAGGTGCTGTGGGATGCGCTGCTGGACTGCGCGGGCGCGTCCGTCGAGGCCCAGCAGGCCGCGCTGTCCCTGGTCACCCCGCTGATGCGGTACGTCGACTACGCCAGCACCCATGCCGCGCAGGCGTACGTCGAGTACCAGCAGCACGTGGTGGCGGACGCGGACCGGGAGCGCCGGGATCTCCTGGACCAGCTCCTGGCCGGCGTGGCACCGACGCGCGGTCCGCTGTTCGCCGCGGCGCAGGCGTACGGCATCGGACTCCGCTCGCCGATGATGGCGGTCGTGGCGGTGTGCGTCGGCGACACGCACACCGGGGACTACACCTCGGCCGAGAACGGGTACGCCACCAGCGCGTCGATCAGCATCGCCGGGCCCTGGGCCGGCAGAACCTTGGTCGTCGTGCGCCATGGCGAAGTGGTGGCCGTGCCCGTGGTCCGGGCCGGCATGACCGCGGAGGACATATGCGCCCACTTCGAGACCGTACAGCGGCGGCTCGCGCGGGAGGGAACCACACTCTCCATGGGCATCAGCACGGTCGCACAGGGCGCGTCGGAACTGCCGCGCACCTACCAGGAGGCGCGGGCCGCCCTCGACCTGGTGCCGAGCGGGGGCGGGGTGGCGGCGTTGCCACGGCTGTCCCCGTTCGACTACCTGGCGCTGCGCGCCGACGACCTCGCCCGGCAGCTGGTCGATCCCCGGGTGCGAGTGCTGCTGGAAGAGGACCGCAGACGTGGCGGCACACTGGCCGTCACCATACGGGCCTTCGCGGAGGCAGACCTCAATCTGCGACTGGCCGCCGAGCGGCTGCGGGTGCACCACAACACGGCGCACTACCGGTTGCGCCGAATCGAGGAACGCACCGGCCGCAATCCGCGACGGATCGTCGACCTCCTGGAACTACTGGTCGCCCTCGCCATCCGCGACGGGGCCGAAGAAGGTGGGGATCGCCAGTGAGCGGCACAGTGGAGTCTGCCGGGACCGAGGGGGCACGTCAGCTGCCGCGGCAGGAGGGCATGGGCCTGCCGGAGGAGCACGCCGGGCAGAACCGAACGGTCCGGCGTGCGCTGCTGGACGCCGCGCTGGACGTGTTCACCGAGCGCGGTTACACCGACGCCGGTCTCATCGAGATCGCCGCACGCTCCGGCATCCCGGTGGGCAGCCTCTTCCAGCACTACGGCGGAAAGCAAGGACTTTACCTCGCCCTTTGGGAAGAGTTCCGGGAGGAGCAGGAGCGCCGGACCGCGGCCATGCTGGCCTCCGAGCGCAGTCGTGGCGTGGACGACCCCATCGCCCTCTTCGTGGCCGGAGCCAGGGCGTACCTGGAAGGTGCCTGGGACAACCGGAGCCTCGGCAGGCTCCTCGTGGAAGACGATGGCCCCGCGGGCTTCGACGCGCTGCGCCGCCAGTGGGACCGCGCATGGGTACGGCGCAACGCCCGGCTGCTGGAAGTGGACGAGCGACAACGCGCAGGTCGGGTCCGGGTGAGCGTGCTTACCACCGTCATCGGAGGGACGGCGCGCGAGCTGGGCGACTGCGGGGACGAGACGGAGGCCTGGGAGATCGTGGAAGAAGTGTGCGGCATCCTGATCCATCTGTCGGCACCGCCCGGCTGAAACGCCCGGCGCACGGCTGGGGCGACAGGACCGGCCCAAGCCCTACGACACCTCACATCCCGCTACCGCCCGGCAGGGCTCGGGTGTCAACGGCTGCGCGATGGACATCGTGGCGACGACCTGGCCATCCCCGAACTTCATGAGGAGCACTGGGACTTCGGTCAGATGCTGTGGCGCCCGTGTACCACCAGCAGACGACGAATCTGCTGGTGTCGCACGCACCGAAGAAGTCGGGCTTCTTCCAGGCCCGCGCAGAAAGGCGCCTGACCTGAGCGTGTACCCGTCAGGCACCTTTCACGCGCCGTGCTCTCGGCTCATGGACTGCTCGATGAGCGTCAAGCGCGTTCGGCACGGCCTACACCGATGTAGAGCCAGAACGAGATCCCGGTGTGCCGGAGTGCGGTTCACCCCTGCCTCGTCCCGACGCGACCACGCCCGTGGGCCGGTGCCGGTGGCGGACCGGCCGCGGGGTCACCTCGAGTGGCCGTCGGAGCGCCGGCGGTGGAGCGTGAAGGTCTCGAACACCGACAGGTCGCCGTTCGGCTTGTTCACGTTGTAGTAGGTCACGTGCATGCGGGTGGTGTCACCGGCGTGCCGGCCGGGGTCGACGGTGAAGGCGGCGAAGCCGTAGGGGTGCTCGATGTCCCGGACTCCGGTCCAGACCGCCTCCTCCTTGGTGTAGGTGGAGGTGCGCTTGCCGTTGGAGCCGGGGGTCGCCGACACAGCGGTGATCACCTTGGCGGTGCCGTCCGTGAAGAACTTCTCGTTCGTCGTGCCAGAGACGCCTCCGCCGCCCAGGATCATGTGCACGGTGCCAAGCCCGGTGTCGATGGAGTCGGTGGCCTGGGAGGCCGGGCGAGGGGTCAGCGTCTCGCTGCCGGTGACGACGCCGCGGACGGCGAGCGAGCGCTCGTAGTTGTGCTCATGACCGCACAGCACGAGGTCCACGCCGTACCTGTCGAACAGGGGACCGTACTTCTGGCGCAGCCCCAGGTCGGCGCCGTTCGCGTCCGAGGAGCTGATCATGACCTGGTGCATGGCGACGACCACCCAGTCGATGTCGCCGGATGAGCGCGCCGCCTTCAGCTCCTTTTCCAGGAAGGCGAGTTGCCGTCCGCCCGAGTAACCGCTGATGTAGACGTCGCCACCGTCCTGGAGGCAGTTGTCGTCGTTCTGCAGCATGATCACCCGCACGGAGCCGACCGTGAACGCGTACCACAGGCCCGCGAGTTCAGCGTCCGTCTCGGTCGAGGGGAGGGTGAAGTAGGTCTGGTAGGCGCCGAGTCCGAGTGGGCCGTTGGCCTTCTCGATCTCGTGGTTGCCGGCCGCGGGCATCCAGGGGCGGAAGCGCGCGGAACGGGTGTTGTTGGTGAAGAAGTTGTTCCAGGTACGCACCCGGTCGACGTCCAGGTTCGCGTAGCACAGGTCGCCGTTGAGCAGATGGAAGAGCGGGGCGACCTGCTCGATGCCGGTGACGATGTCCTTCGTCGCGGGGGTGGAGTTCGCGTCGAGCGCCACCGTGCCGTTGGCCGCCCAGGTCACCTGCGGAGCGGACTGGTCGCCGAAGCTGGTGAAGGTGAACGGCTTCCGTCCGCGCGGAGCGGTGCGGAACGTACCGCTGTCGGGCGTCGTCCCCTCGTGGGTGGCGAGGTAGACGTAGTCGGTGCCCGGGGTGAGCCGGGTCAGCGAGGCGTGGTGGACGTAGACGGTACGGCTGGAGGTGCCGTCCACATAGGTGACGGTCCGGGCGTCGGCGCTGGATCCGAAGCCGTGCTCCAGCGTGCCGTAGTGCACAACGGGTCTGGTCACCGGTCTGTCGGTGATCCACGACACCGTCATCTGGGTGCGCGGGTCTGCCCCGAAGGTCAGGTGCAGCCCTTGGACCGGCGGCGCACCGGCCGAGTCCGCGGTGAGGTGAAGGGCCGGGGCGGCGAGCGGAGCGGCCTGTGCCGTACCTGCTCCCAGCAACGGGGTGACGGCCGCGCCGGCCCCTGCCGTACCGAGGAGGCCCAGCGCGTGGCGACGGCTGACCCCCTCGGAAGACTGCGTCGACCCGTCCGGTGTCCCTGTCTGTGTGGCCATGGTGCCCTCTCTGGCGAGCAGTTGAGCTGACAACGACCGCACCCTGGCGCGCCCCAGCGGCCCCTGAGTGAACGGTGCGTTGCCAGACGGTCGTTGCGCCGCGAGTAGCGGGCCACGGAGGCGATTCTTGCCCCTGCCTTTGCCAGTGGCCGCCCCGCCGTTGACGCGACCGCCCCGCGCATCCGCTCAACGGCATCCCATGCGGCGGCCTCACGACGTGACCGGGCGCTGGACGCCAGTGGGGCAGGACAGTGAGGGCAGGGGCTCCGCCAGTACGCGATCGGCCCGCTCGGTGCCAGGTCGATGAGCGGGTCCCTTCAACCCGGTCGCCCTTCGTGATGCGGGCGTGACGGATCAGCCGAGGTCGAGCAGTTCCTCGTAGAAGCCGCCGAACTCGCGCCCCCGGTCGACCAGGTGGATCTCGAGGATCCAGTGGCAGCGGCGCCCGGCCTTGTCGGTCCGCCGCATCGGGGTGTCGTTGCCGGGCGCGACGTACGACTCGACGTCCGCACCGTCGATCGTCTCGTGCGGGAACTCGCCGACCAGGTGTCCGGTGTGCCAGCCGCCCAGTTCCCAGCCCGCGTCCGAGGCAAGCCGCTCGACCTCGGCGTACAACCGCCTGCCGGTGATGTCCGGGTCGCTCTCGAAGAAGCGCCGCCCGGCCGCGAAGACCTTGGGCAGGTCGTCGCGCAGCCGCTGCTTGACGGGGTCGTCACCGAGGACGAAGGTGCGCCCGAAGTCGGCCTCGTACTCCTCGAAGATGGGCCCGAAGTCGGCGAACACGATGTCGTCCGCGCCGATCACCCGGTCCGGCGGATTCTCCCGGTAGGGCTTCAGCGTGTTCGGGCCCGAGCGCACGATCCGCTTGTGCCAGTGGCGGGTCGTGCCGAACAGTTCGTTCGCCAGGTCCCTGATCCGGTCGCTGACCGCCCGCTCGCCCTCCCCCGGCGCGACCAGCCCGCGCTCCTCGATCTCCGTGAACAGCCGCTCGGCCTTCGCCTGGGCATCCAGCAGACGCGCGGCGCGCGTGGGTTCGTCATCCGCCATGGGGCCGACCGTAGCCATGTGAATCATCGTCCGGCAACCGGATTCGTCACGGTTGCAGTCGCTGCCAGGACCAGCCTTGGCCCTGTTCGCGGTCGTAGCGGAGCCTGCGGTGCAGTCGGCCGGGGCTGCCGTACCGGAACTCGCAGGGCGAGTTCGTCAGCGAGTGCGACACGCCGGTCGAGGGACGTCCGTCGGCGGCGGTGGCGAGGACCGCAGCGTACGGCTCGCGCACTCCGTGCCGTGTGGCAGCAGGATCAGCGGCACCGGGGTGTGGGGCTGCCAGTCCGGTGGTACGGCGGCGAGCGCGTCGGCGAGGGCGGCGCCGTGCAGGAACGCGGGCCGGTGTCCGCCGACGGGGCTGGCGGTGGCGCCGTCCCAGGTGACGGGGATCAGCCGGGTACGGCCGGGCGCGGCGGTGATGTCACCGGTCAGCGGGATGTGGGGCAGGGCCGGCAGTGGGCGTCCGGTCAGGCCTGCGAGGAGTGGGGCGAGCAGGGTGTGGGCGGCGGTCAGGGCCGCGTACGGATTTCCGGGAAGGCCCACGATCCAGCGGCGGTCGGGGAGTTGGGCGAGCAGTTGAGGGTGGCCGGGGCGGACGGCGACCGCGTCCACCACCCACCGGGCTCCGTGCTCGGCCAGCAGCCGCCTCAGCTGGTCGGTGGCTCCGGCCGAGGTGGAGCCGGTCACCACGATCACCTCGTTGTCGTACGACGTGGTGAGCACGACGGTGGCCAGCGACCCCACGGGGTGGTCCGGCACGGGGCGTACGTCGGTGACCTCGCCGCCGAGCGTGTGCACCAGCGGCGGCAGCAACGGGCCCAGCGCGTCGCGTACCTGGCCGGGGGCGGGCTGCCCGGAACTGATCAGTTCGTCGCCGGTTACCAGGATCCGGACGCGGGCACTGGGCCGTACCGACAGCGTGTCGTGGCCGCAGGCGGCGGCCAGGCCGAGCAGGGCGGGACCGACCCGCGTCCCTGCCTGCGCCAGGCACGCGCCCGCTGAAGCGTCCTCGCCCACCCGGCGGAGGTGTTTGCCGGGAGCCGGCTCCGGGCCGCGTACCGTCGCCCCGTCCCGCACCGCGTGCTCCAGTGGCAGCACCGCCTCGGCGCCGCAGGGCACTTGCGCGCCGGTGGAGATCTCCACCGCCTCGCCGCCGGCCAGTCCCGCGGGCGCCTCGGTGGCACCCGCGCGCACCGCTCCGGCCGACAGCAGCCACGGACCGGGGCCGGCGACGGCGTATCCGTCCATGGCCGCGGTGTCGAAGGCCGGCAGTGGCTGCCGGGCGCACAGGTCCTCGGCCAGTGTCAGTCCGGCGGCCCGTGTGAGCGCCACCTGCCGGGCGGGCAGGGGCGTGGGGGCCGCGTGGGCCAGTTCGCGCGCCCGCGACCACGGCACGTCGCGGCAGGAGGTCACCGGGGCTGCGGCAAGTACGGTCATGTGTCCACCGTGCCGCCGTCGTTTTACCCCCTATGGCGCCGGAAGTTGCCGCCGCGCACCAAGCCGCTCACGCCTGCCTCGCTGGGGCGGTGAGGGGGCCGGTGCACACGATCAGCCGTACCACCCCGTGGAACTCGGACCGCCTCCCACGGGAGCCGTACTTCTCGTCCCAGGCACTGAGCCGAGAAGCTCAGCCGACCCGTACGGCACGGGCCAGGAAATGCTGCCGCGCGTCCTCATAGCGGGCCAGCCGCCAGCCGGCTGCCACCAGCGCGGGCCGCAGGTTGGTCTCGGCCAGCGGGTCGTCGGGGTCCAGTGGGCGGCCGTGCCGGGCGGCGCGTTCGACGCGGCCCGAGGGGTGGAAGAGCAGGAGGGTGCCGCCCGGAGCGGTCACCCGGGCCCATTCGCCCAGTGCGGGGGCGGGTTCGGGAAGGTGGTTGATGAGTCCGGCACTGAAGATGCCGTCCACCGAGCCGGAGGACAGGGGCAGGTGGCAGGCGTCGGCGAGCAGCAACGCCGCAAGCTCGTTGCGGCCGTGCCGGGCGGCGGCGTCGAGCATCGCCGCGGTGACGTCCACCCCGAGGACCACACCCTTGTCTCCGACTCCCGCCCGCAGCGCGGGCAGCGCCCGTCCGGTGCCGCACCCCAGGTCGACCACCGTCTGCCCCGCGCCGATCCCCATCCGGGCGACGGCAACCGCGTAGACGGGTCCGTCGGCCGCGAAGCGCTCCTCCCAGGTCTCGGCCCTCGGCGTGAAGAACGTACGGGTCGATGTGTAGTCGGCGCGCGCCGCCACCAGCGCGGCGAACCGGCCAAGTACCCGGTCCCGGTGAGGTGTAAGGACCGCCAGCTCTTCGAGCGCGGCCTCGCGCAGGCCCGGCGCGGCAGCCGCATCGTCCGGGAAGGCGGTCGCGAAGGCGTCGACCGCGGTAGCGTCGGCCTCCAGGTGGAACTGGAGTCCCCACGCCGCCGCGCCCGCCCGGAACGCCTGCACCGGATTGCGGTCGCAGGAGGCCAACGCCACTGCCCCGGCGGGCAGAACCATGGTGTCGCCGTGCCAGTGCAACACCCGCAGCCGCTCCGGGACCCCGGCGAACAGCGGGTCCCCGGCTGCGGCGGACGCCATCCGCACCGGCGCCCACCCCACCTGGATTCCATTGCCGGGCCGGGCCGTTCCTCCCGCCGCCACCGCCAGCAGCTGTGCGCCCAGGCACACGCCGAGCACCGGCACCTGAGCATCCAGCGCCGCACGCAGCAGGCCCAGCTCCGCCGTGCGCGTGGGGAAACCGTCGTCGCTGTACGCGGACATCGGGCCGCCCAGGACCACCAGCGCCTCGGCCCCGTTCAGGTCCTCCGGAAGCGGGTCACCTGCCCACACCCGGCACACCCTCAGCACGAGCCCGGCTGCCCCCAAGAAGGAGCCGATCTCGTACGGGCCCTCCTCTGCCACGTGCTGCACCACCAGAACAGCCACGGCCGACCCCTTCCAGATCCGCAGATGCCACGCTGAACAGCGGGATCACATCGTACGCACGAACTCGAATCGACCATCCAGATGGCGTATGCGGAACCATGCGGGAACCGCGCCGGCAGGCGCCGGAAAAACCTTGCCGCTCGCTGTACAGACCTCGATACTTCGCACGGTGACGTCGAAGGAATCAGACAAGCTGGGAGCGGTGGGCCGGCTCATCCGCTACCCGGTGAAGTCGATGCTCGGCGAGGATCTGCCCGCTGTCGACGTCACCGAGCGGGGCCTCGCCCACGACCGGCGCTTCGCTTTGACAGACCGGGACACCGGCAAGGTCGCCAGCGCCAAGCACCCCCGTCTGTGGCGCCGGCTGCTCACGCTGACGGCACAGGCCGAGGATTGCGCGGTACGCATCACCGCTTCGGAGGGCAAGGTGCTGTGGTCGACCGATCCGGGTGTCGACGCGATGCTGTCGGAGATCGTGGGCCGCCGCGTCTCACTCACCGACACCCCTCCGCACGAGGCGACACTCGACCGTGCCGACCCCGAGGACGTACTGCGTGACGCCTCGGAGCCACCGGTGATCGCGCGGGAGGGGCGACTGGGCGCCGGTTCCCCGGAGGGTACGTTCTTCGACTACGCACCCGTCCATCTGCTCACGACCTCAACGGTCGCCCGGATCGCGACCCTCGCCCCGACCGGCACCGCCGAAGCGGAGCGCTACCGCCCCAACATCGTGATCCGTACGCCTCTTGCCAGGGGTTTCGCGGAGAACGACTGGACCGGCCGGGCCCTGCGCATCGGCGCCGACCTCACTCTGCGCGTCATCGCCCGTACCCCGCGCTGCGCCGTGCCCACCCTGGCGCACGGCCCTCTCCCCCCGGACACCGCCGCCCTTCGGGTCCTGGCGGACCACAACCGGGTCATCCCATTGGAGTCGATGGGGCCGCAGCCGTGCGCCGGCGTCTACGCCCAAGTGCTGCGGCCGGGGCCGATCCGGCTCGGCGACCCGGTCCGCTGGGCCTGACACGAGAAGTCGCTTCGACTGCTCAGTGAGTCACTACCACTGGTAAGGCAGGTACTTCCCGTCGAGGGTGATGACGACCCGGTCGCCCGCGGGGTCGGGAACACGCCGGACGTCGAGCCGGAAGTTGATCGCGCTCATGATGCCGTCGCCGCACTGCTCGTGGATCAGTTCCTTGATGGTCGGCCCGTAGACCTGGACGACCTCGTAGAGCCGGTAGATCGTGGGATCCACGGGAACGGCCGCGTCCAGGGCTCCCCGGGTCGGCTGGAGCTGGAAGGCCACGGCAGCGTCGTCGCCGAGTTCGAGCAGTGCCGCCGCCGTGGCCGCCTCGTCCTTGCCCATCGGATGCTGGCCGAGCAGGGCCGCCGTGGTCCAGGCCAGCGGCTTGCCGACCGCTTCGGCCAGTTGGGCCCATGTGACCCCGGTCTTCACCTTGGCCTGGCGTACGGCTTCGGCGGCTTCCCGCTTGGTGAGCATGTGCATCTCCCTTGACGACGGTGGTCCTGGTCGCACGTCACACCAGAGTAGGAGCCATGTCGGGGCACTGGCCTTCTGGCCTACACGAGGTACTGCCACTTGGTCATGCGGTCCTTCAGGTCCACGGTCGGCCCGTCCAGGGTGAAGGTCCCGTCTCCTCGGTGGTGAAACAGCCGCGGTTGGGGCTCGGAGGGGTCGGTCCACGCCCTGACGGCCTCCAGCAGGAAGAGGCTGTAGGGGGCCACGAGGCTGCTGTCGGCGACCCTGCACTCGATGTTGGCGAAGCATTCGGCCACCAGTGGTGCCTGGACCTCCGCAGCGGATACGGCGGTCAGGTCGAACTCCTCGAACTTGTCCACGTCGGCGCCCGAGCAGTTGCCGATGTCGACCACGGTGGCAGCCATGTCCGCCGTCGGGACCGAGATGACGCACTCGCAGGTTTCGACCAGAGCCTGGTAGCTGTGGTCCCAGGGGCCGATGGTGCACGCGATCAGAGGCGGGTCATGGCGCACCATCATGTTGAACCCATTGGTCATCACGTTCGGGATGCCGCGGTGCCGGGTGGTGACCAGGATGACGGGGCCAGGCTCGATCAGACGGTGAACCTGGTCCAGGGGGTGGGGCTGAAGGTCCTTCACGGTGATCATGTCTGCTCCTGGCGCCGTGCGATCCGCGCGTCGGCATCCCGGCCGGCGCTCTGTCTGTCGAATCGAGTGTCGGCAGTCGGGCACACCGCTATGAAGGCCGCGTTGTTCCTGGGTGCGGCAGGACCAGCCTCCACCGGGCTCACCTGCTCACGTTCGCCGCTACCGCTCCTTGGCGGCGAGGTCGGACGCGGGCACAGCCGCCTGGGCATGCTTCGGCTCGGCGGCCATGGTCCTCAGCGTCTCGAAGGCATCCGCGGTCGGGCTGGCCGGTTCGGCCTGATAGACCACCAGTTGCTGATGCGGGGCCCCATTGACCGTGAATGCCGCGAACTTGATGTGCAGGTCTCCGACCACGGGGTGCTTGAGATGCTTCCCTTCCTGGGACTTTCCCTTGACCTCGTGCATCTGCCAAAGCCCTGCGAACTCCTCGCTCTGGGCGGACAGTTCCGCCACGACCTCGGCGAGGCGGGCCGATTCGGGATCGTGGCCGTAGGCCGCCCTGAGTTCGGCGACACAGGAGTGCGCGGCGCGCTCCCATTCCTGGTAGAACTCGCGCCCTGCCGGGTCGACGAACACCATGCGGGCGAGGTTGTCGAACTGTTCGAACCCACTGTGGAGAGCCGTGGCGAGGGAGTTGCCCGCCATGATGTCGAGGGCCGGGCCGATGACGAAGGCCGGAGTGTGCTCCCATCCGTCCATCAGCTGCAACAACTGCTGGCTGACGTCGGCCTCTCCCCAGTCGTGCGGCCGCTGCGAGGAGGCCAGACAGAGGCGGTTGAGATGGTCGGCAGCCTCCGCATCCAGTTTCAGCGCTTGCGCCACGGCCTCGAGCACCTGCGGGGACGGGCTGTTTTCGCGCCCCTGTTCCAGCCTGATGTAGTAGTCGGAACTGACCCCGGCGAGCAGCGCGACTTCCTCTCTGCGTAGTCCCGGCACCCGACGTCGCCCGTGTTCGGGGAGACCGACGTCGTGCGGCTTGAGGGCCTCTCGGCGGGCTCGGAGGAAATCACCCAAAGGTGTCCCATTGCTCATGTGGCAAGACTAGATGGTTTCCAGCCGATGAGAAGTGCCGGTCGCGGACTATTGCACCAAGTCGCACGCTCTGCACACAGAGTAATTCACCGTCCTGGCGTACTTGGGTGGCCTCTTGTCGTCCGTCGGCTCCATTGTCGTCCGTCGACTCCTTGTGCCACCCGGGAGCTCACAATCCTGGGTGTAATGCACCCACCGTCGACAGAAGTTTTCCGGGCGCTTTCCGCCTAGCCTTGGCAGCATGGACAACGACACGCGCCCTGACTCGGTTGAAGGGCTGGGTCGGTTCCTCCGCTCCCACAGGGAACGCCTCAGCCCCGTGGACGCAGGACTGCCCAGCGCCGGCCGGCGAAGAGTGCCCGGCTTGCGGCGTGACGAGGTCGCGACGCTCGCGGGTGTCAGTCCGAGCTACTACAGCCGACTCGAGCAGGGCCGTGAACTCAGCCCCTCGCTCCGAGTGCTGGAGGCCATGGCACGCGTGCTGCAACTCGGGGAAGAGGACAAGCGGGAACTCTTCCGGCTGGCCCAGCCGGCAACCCGCCGCACGAAGCGGCCCTTCCGGGTCGAGCGTGTCCGCCCGCACCTGCGGCAACTGATCGAAAGCTGGACCAGGACACCGGCCTTCATCGTCGGCCATGCCCAGGACCTGCTGGCCACCAACGCATTGGCCGACGCGCTCTACCTCGACTTCACGCAGCACGACAACGTGCTGCGCATGCTCTTTCTGGACCCCGCGGCGAAGACCTTCTACAGGAACGCGGAGCGGGCCAAGCACCGTGCGGTCGCAGACCTTCAGCAGTCCGCCGCAAGCACGCCCGAGGATCCCCGCATTCTGGAGCTCGTCGGTGAACTGTCGGTGCGCAGCGGGGAGTTCCGCTCCCTGTGGGCACGCGAGTACACCCGGGTCCCGCCCTACGACGTCAAGCAGATCCACCACTCCGGCGTGGGAGATCTGGAGTTGCGGCATGAGGCCCTCGGCATCCGCAGTGTTCCGGGACAGCAGCTCGTCATCCTGCAGGCCGAGCCGGGCTCCCCCTCCGCCGACGGTCTGGCCCTGCTGGGGTCCATCAGCGCACCTGAAATACCTCACCAGCAGAATCCCGCACACGGCGCCTGAGCCGGGTGCCGGGGACGGCACCCAGAATTCGGTCCAAGAAGTCACCGAAAATATGCACCGCGTCGGGTGTCAGCGGATCGAAAACCAGCTTCCGCACGCTGTCCGCACGTCGCGGCTCATCCGGCGGGACGGACAGCTGTGTTCCCAGCCCACCTCGGCTCAAGGATCCCTCGCCCCGGAACACCTCGTCGACGGAGGCTCGCACCGCAGCCTCCGGTACTTCGCCCGGGTATCGGCTCGGTAGGGCTGCCTGGTCTTCCTGGGTGTGGGACTCCCAGGAAAAGCGCAGCCTTCATACCGCCGTAGCCGACGGGCACACTCGAATACGTCAACAGGAAATCCCCGAGAAGGGGAAACGACGAAAGAGGTCTTTCCCATGGCTACGTGGTTTGTCACCGGCGCCTCCCGTGGAATCGGCGCTGAAATCGCCCGCGCCGCTCTGGCAGGCGGTAACAATGTCGTGGTCGCCGTACGAAACCCGGAACGCGTGCCGGCCGATCTGAAGAACTCCGACAACGTCTTCACGGTCGCCCTGGACGTCACGGACAACGACAGCATCCCGAAGGCGGTCGAGGCCGCCGTGGACCGGTTCGGCGGCATCGACGTCCTGGTCAACAACGCCGGCCGCGGCCTGCTCGGCGCGTTGGAGGAGATCACCGACGCGGAGGCCCGGTCACTGTTCGACCTCAACGTCTTCGGCCTGATCAACGTCACCCGTGCCGTGCTGCCCCTCATGCGCAAGCAGGGGTCCGGCAGGCTGGTGCACATCGGTTCCCGGTCCGGTTTCGAGGGCGAGCCCGGCGTCAGCCTGTACAGCGCGTCGAAGTTCGCGGTCGCCGGCATCAGCGAAGCACTCTCCGCCGAGATGGCGCCGTTCGGGATCCAGTCGATGGTCGTCGAGCCGGGCGTCTTCCGCACCGACTTCCTCGACGCCAGCTCCCTGTCGGTCGCCGCGAACCGCATCACCGACTACGACGACACTCCCGCGCACGTGACGCTGGACTGGATCGACCGGGCCAACCACGCCCAGCTCGGCGACCCCGTCAAGGGCGCCGCCCTGATCGTCGAGGTCGCTTCCACCGAGAAGCCGCCCACGCACCTCTATCTCGGGCTCGACACCCTCGAGCGGCTCGAGGTCAAGTACCAGCAGGTGCAGGACGACCTCGCCCCGTGGCGCGAGAAGTCCGCCGCCACCGCGCATGACGACGCCGCCTGACGCCATCGCGGTCGGGCACACACAGCCCCCTCAAGCAGCCCTCCCGGGCAGGACGACCGGCCCGGCCGGGCACCACACCGATCCGGCCGGCCTCGCGTTCCGATCAATCCGGCACTCCCCCTCCGATCAATCCGGCATTCCCACCTTCCGATCACAGAGACTGAGGTTTTGTGATGTCTGCTGCTCTGCTCACCGGCACTCCCCTGGCCGGCCGTGTCGCTGTCGTCTCCGGCGCCTCCAGCGGCATGGGCGCCGTCACCGCCGAACGCCTCGCCGAGCTCGGTGCCACGGTGGTCGTACTGGCCCGGCGCAAGGAGCGCCTCGACAGCCTGGTCAAGAACATCGAGGCCGCCGGCGGCACGGCACTCGCCCTGGCCGTCGACGTCACCGACCGCCCCGCCGTCCAGGCCGCCGCCGACCAGGCCGCCGAGCGCTTCGGCAAGGCCGACCTCGTATTCAACAACGCCGGCGTCCAGCTCATCTCCGGCATCGAGGAACTCAAGGTCGACGACTGGCAGCGCCAGATCGACCTCAACATCAGCGGCCTGATGAACGTCATCGCCGCGTTCCTCCCCCACCTGACGGACTCCGCCGCCCAGGGCAAGCCCGCCGACCTGATCAACACCTCGTCCATCGCGGCCACCCGCATCCTGGCGAAGTTCTCGATCTACTCCGGCACCAAGGCCTACATCAGCCACCTCACCCGACTGCTCCGCGTCGAACTCGGCCCCAAGATGGTCCGCGTCGCCACCATCGAACCCGGCATGGTCGACACCGAACTCCCCGACCACGTCACCGACCCCGACGCCTCCAAGCTGATGGCCGACCTCATCCACGACATCGACTGCCTCCAGAGCGCCGACATCGCCGAAACCGTCGCTTTCATGGCCGCCGTGCCCCGCCACGTCAACCTCACCGAGATCACCATCATGCCCACGGCTCAGGCCATCTGAATTCGGTCCCGTCATGGCGGGGGAGGAACAGCACTCGGCTGTTCCTCCTCCCCCCCCGCCCGGCCGGCCGGACACCGCGCCGGCTCATGGTGCCGACTGGATGTCCCCGTGCGTGGAGGACGCGATGGTGTCGCGGTGGGCGAAGTCGCCCGGGGGGATGCCGGGGTGGTGTCCGAGCCGGGCCGGCGCCACCGCGGCCGAGGGGCCGAGGGTGAGCCGGGAGACGATCCGATAGCGGTCGCCGCGGTAGATCGAGTGGACGTATTCGACGGGCTGCCCCGTGGTGTCCGAGGTGAGCCGCTCGAAGAGCAGCGCCGGGGACAGCTCGGGCACGTCGAGCAACTCGGCCTCCGCCCGGGTGACGACGGTCGGCTCGATCGCCTGTACGGCCTCCTGGACGTGCACGCCATGCTGTTCGCGCAGGTGCTCGTACAAGTCGCCGGCTTCCAGTTCCTGGGCGGACAGGGTGGGAACCAGATCGGCCCTGATGTGCAGATGCTCGATGGCCATCGGGGCGCCGTCGACCTGGCGCAGCCGTGCCACGTACACGATCTCGACGGCGGGCGAGATGCGCAACTTGCGGCCCACGCGCGCGCCCGCCGGAATGGTGGTGAACTCCAGCAGGCGACTCGACCAGGTCCCGGAGGCCTGGGGCACCGTCATGGCCTGCTGACCCGAGACGAGTTCCTGGGTGATCTTCTCGGGTGCCACGAACATTCCGCGACCGTGCTCCCGTACCAGAAGACCCGCGGCGACGAGCTCGTCGACCGCCGCGCGCAGGGTCGGGCGGGACACACCCAGGCGGGCACACAGGGAACGCTCGGAGGGGATCGCGTCCCCCGGGCGGTGTGACTCGATGAGGTCGAGGATGAAGTCGCGAACTCGCTCCCGTTTGAGCACCGCACCTGGTGCGTCAGCCTTCATGGTGCCCTCCCTCATGCGTGGAATATTCAGTTAACCAGTTGACCAGTGGTCACCCGCAACCGCCCCCTCGATCAGGCAAGTGTAACTGCCACCGAGAGATGACCACCCAGATCCCGACTGGCCTGCACCCCAAAACCCTTTGAAGTACGGGGGGTTGACGCCCGCGATTGGTCTATGCCACCTTCAACCCCACATCAAGAGGTGAGCTGTCCAGTGGACTTCACTGGTCAGGTGGTCAGGTCATGTCCTCCAGAGGTGAACCGTGAAGCTCCGCTTGTTTGCCGGTGTGTCCGTGCTCGTGATGACGGCCGGGCTGAGTGCCTGCAGTAGCTCCTCCGATACCTCCGACGACAGCTCCGGCGGGAGCACCACCATCGACGTCTGGCTGATGCGCGACAGCGTCTCGGCCCAGTTCCAGAACGAGTTCGTCAAGGGCTTCGAGACCGCTCACCCGGACATCAAGGTCAAGGTGCAGATCCAGGAGTGGGACGGGATCGGCGAGAAGGTCACGGCCGCCCTCGCCAGCAACGACGCACCGGACGTCATCGAGACCGGCAACACCCAGGTCGCCCAGTTCGCGCAGAGCGGGGGGCTGCTCGACCTCAGCGACAAGGTCGACGACCTCGGGGGGAAGAACTGGCTCAAGGGCCTCGCGGAGCCGGGCGTCTATGAGGGCAAGCAGTACGGCATTCCGTACTACGCCGCCAACCGCGTCGTCATCTACCGGACCGACCTCTTCAAGGAGGCGGCCGTCGAGGCGACCGCCATCAAGACCCGCGACCAGTGGATCGCCGCCACCAAGAAGCTCAACACCGGTGACACACAAGGCATTTATCTGCCCGGCCAGAACTGGTACACCCTCGCGGGCTTCGTCTGGGACGAGGGCGGCGACCTCGCCACCGAGTCCGGCGGCAAGTGGAAGGGCACGCTGGACTCCCCCGAGGCGATCCGCGGTATGGAGTTCTACGAGAAGCTCCAGGCCCTCGGCAAGGGCCCCAAGGACTCCGACGAGGCCAACCCCCCGCAGGCGGACGTCATGGCCAAGGGAAAGGTCTCCCAGGTCATCTCGACACCCGGCGGCGCCAACGTCGTCATCCAGAACAACCCGGCGCTGAAGGGAAAGCTCGGCTTCTTCCCGATCCCGGGGAAGGCCGCCGACAAGCCCGGCGCGGTGTTCACCGGCGGCTCCGACCTCGTCATCCCCACGGCGTCCACCAAGCAGGACGCGGCCTACACCTTCGTCAAGGAACTCACCGGCGACACCTGGCAGAAGAAGCTCGCCGTCGCCATGAGCTACGTCCCGAACAAGACCACCCTGGCCTCCGCGGTCGCGGCCGACCCCGGTGCCGCGGCCATGGCGGTCGGCGCCGCCCAGGGCCACGCCACACCCAACACCCCCGGCTGGGCCGCCGTGGAGGCCAAGAACCCGATCAAGGACTACATGACGGCCGTCCTCACCGGAGGCGACATCCAGAAGAAGGCCGCCACCGCGTCCGAGGCCATCACCGCGGCCATGAACTCCGGCTCCTGAACCGTCCACGCAGCGGAAGGAGGAGCGCCGTGTCGGCCGTCCGCGAGCAGACCGCCCCTCGCCCCCCACTCGGTACCGGGCCGCCCCGGCGCTCCACCGGTCCAGGGCCTCGCCGCCCGCCGAAGTCCACCGGCCGTGGGATCTGGCCGTACGTCCTGATCGCGCCCGCCGTCCTCGGCACGCTCTATCTGCTCGTCTATCCCCTGGTCCGCGCCGTGGTGATATCGCTGCAGGACTTCGGCCTGCGCCAACTCATCCTGGGCGGCGCGCGTTTCGTCGGATTCAAGAACTACGAGACGCTGCTGGGGGACGGCCGCTTCTGGGAGGTCGTGCGCCGCACCTTCCTCTTCATGGCGATCAACGTCGCCCTGATCATGGTGCTGTCCACGCTGGTCGCGCTCATGGTCGAGCGGCTCGGCCGGTTCGGCCGGACCGCGGTCCTCAGCGCGCTCGTGCTGACCTGGGCGATGCCCGTCATCGCGGCGACCACCGTCTTCCAGTGGCTGTTCCACTCGGAGTTCGGCATCGTCAACGCGGTCCTGACCGACCTGGGGTTCGCGTCCTTCCACCGCTACCCCTGGTTCGCGCACGGCCCGGCCGCCTTCGCCATCGTGGTCGTCCTCGTCGTCTGGCAATCCGTGCCCTTCGCCGCGATCACCCTGTACTCGGCCCTCACCACCGTCCCCACCGAGCTGTACGAGTCGGCGCGGCTCGACGGGGCGTCGGGGCCGCGGATCTTCCGCTCCATCACCTTCCCCATGGTCCGGCCGATCTTCATGCTGGTGTTCTCGCTCGAAGTGATCTGGACCTTCAAGGCGTTCGTCCAGATCTGGGTGATGACCAACGGCGGGCCCGGCGACGCGACCACGATCCTGCCCGTGTACGCGGTGCAGACCGCCCTGTCGAGCCAGCGCTACGACCTCGGTTCGGCGGCCTCCATGGTCACCGTCGTGCTGATGTCGGGCGTGCTCGTCTTCTACTTCCGCCAGATGTTCCGCCAGGAGGACGAGCTCGCATGAGCACGACCCGGCCCCGCATCCGCCGTCTGCCACTGAACGCCGCCGCCGTCGTCACGGTGGTGGTCTGTCTCTTCCCGGTCTACTGGATGGTCGCCACCGCGTTCACCCCGACCCGCGACATCCACTCCGACACCCCCCGGATCGTCCCTCGGACCTGGACCCTCGACCACTTCCGCACCGCCGTCGGCGCTGCCGGCTTCGGCCTGTTCTGGCGCAACAGCATCCTCGTCACGCTGAGCGCCGTCCTGCTCGCCCTCGTCATCGCGCTCGGCGCCGCCTACGCGGTCGCCCGGATGAAGTGGAAGGGGCGCCGGCAGTTCATGCTCATGGTCTTCATCGCGCAGATGGCGCCCTGGGAATCACTGATCATCCCGGTCTACATCATCTCCCGGGACACCGACATGCTCGACCGGCTGCCGACCCTGACCCTCGTCTACTTCATGATGACGCTGCCCTTCACCATCATCGTCCTGCGCGGCTTCATCGGCACGATCCCCCCGGAGCTGGAGGAGTCCGCCCAGGTCGACGGCTGCACCCGGCTCGGCGCGTTCCGGCACATAGCGTTCCCGCTCCTTGCCCCGGGCCTGATGGCCACCTCGCTGTTCGGCTACATCACCGCCTGGAACGAATTCGCCTACGCCAACTTCCTGATCATCAAGCAGCAGGACAACCGCACCCTGCCCGTGTGGCTGTCCTCGTTCCAGAACGTCTTCGGCACCGACTGGGGCGCCACGATGGCCGCCTCGACCCTCTTCGCCGCCCCCGCGCTGGTGGTGTTCCTGCTGCTCCAGCGCCATGTCACCGCCGGCTTCGCGGCCGGCGCAGTCAAGGGCTGACCTCACACCCCACCCCCACGCGACCCCGTCCCGGAGCTGATCCATGCCCGCACAGCGATCCGTGCTCACCCTCGTACCCCGCCCCACCAAGGCCGCACTCCGGCCGGGACACTTCACGCTCGACGCCGGCACCGCGCTGCACATCGGCGCGGGCGCCGAACCGGCCGCGGACCTGCTGCGCACCCTGCTCGCCCCCGCCACCGGGCTGTCCCTGCGGCCCTCCCCGGACGGACAGTTCGCCCTGACGCTCGACCCCGGACTCACCGGCCTCGGAGAAGAGGGGTACGGGCTCACCGTCGCCCCGCGCGCCGTGCTGCTGCGAGCCGCGCACCCGACCGGTCTGCTGCGCGGCATCCAGACGCTCCGCCAACTCCTGCATCCTCAGGCCTTGTCGGACACTCCGCAGCGCGGTACGCGGTGGCTGCTGCCGTGCGCCGAGATCACCGACGTTCCCCGCCACCCCTGGCGCGGCGCGATGCTGGACGTGGCACGCCACTTCCAGCCCGTCTCCTACCTGCGCCGGTACGTCGACCTGCTGGCCCTGCACAAGATCAGCGTGTTCCATCTGCATCTCACCGACGACCAGGGCTGGCGCATGCCCATCCCCGCACTGCCCAGGCTCACCGAGGTCGGCGGCCACCGCGCCGAGTCCCAGAAGGGCCCGGCCGGCAGCGACACGTACGACGGCATCCCGCACGGCGGGGCGTACACACGGGACGAACTCGTCGGCCTGGTCCGGTACGCGTCCGCACGCGGCGTCACCGTCATGCCGGAGATAGAGATGCCCGGCCATGTACGCGCCGCCCTCGCCGCCTACCCCGAACTGGGCAACCATCCGGAGCGCACCCTCGACGTCTGGACCCGCTGGGGCGTGTGCGACACCGTCCTCGGTGTCCACGACGAGGTCCTCGACTTCTGCCGCACCGTCCTCGACGAGGTCATGGACGTCTTCCCCTCGCCGTACATCCACGTCGGCGGCGAGGAGTGCCCCACCACCGAGTGGACGCAGAGTGTCGCCGCGCGGGAACGAGCGGTGGCGCAGGGCCTGCCGGGCCCCGCGGCCCTGCACGGCTGGTTCCTCGGGCAGATCGGCGACTTCCTTGTCCGGCACGGACGCCGCCCGGTCGGCTGGGCCGAGACCGGCGCCGAACTGCCCCTCGACTTCACCGTGATGACCTGGCGCGACTCGGCCCACACGCTGACAGCGGCCCGCCGCGGCCACCCCGTCGTCAGCGCCTACCACCGGGCCACCTACCTCGACTACGCCCAGTCCGGCGACCCGCGCGAGCCACTGGCCCAGCCCGGAGGCGTCGTCGATCTGCGCGCCGTCCACGCCCACGATCCCGTACCCGAGGACGCGGACCCGGACGTGGCCGGGCGGGTGCTCGGCACCCAGACCCAGCTGTGGACCGAGTTCGTCACGACGCCCGCCCACATCGAGTACCTGACCTACCCACGCCTGTGTGCCCTCGCCGACCACGCCTGGAGCGGCGCGACCGACTGGGCCGACTTCCGCTCCCGCCTCGACGAGCACACCGTACGGCTCGACGCCCTCGATGTCCGGCAACATCCCTGACCCTGTCCCGTTCCGGGAATCACCCCACCTTTCTGGAGAGGAACAACCATGAGATTCGAGAAGAACCGGCTACGCGCCGCAGCGTCCGCCGCCGTCGCGGTGGCCATGGGCGCCGCCGCGCTCACCGCACTCCCGGCCACCGCGAGCGCCGCCGGCGACGGGCTGAGCGTCCAGTACCGTACGAGCGCCACGGGAGCCACCGCCGACCAGTCCGAACCCTGGTTCAAGGTGAAGAACACCGGCAGCACGACCGTGCAACTGGCGAACGTCAAGATCCGCTACTACTTCAAGGCCGACTCGGCCGGCGCGTCCTATCGCTTCGCCTGTTCCTGGGCCGTCAAGGGCTGCGCCAACGTCACGGGCACCTTCGGCACGCTCGCCAGCCCGACCGCCACGGCGGACCGCTACCTGGAGATCGGCTTCACCTCCGGCGCCGGCACGCTCGCGCCGGGCGCCGACACCGGCGATATGCAGCTGCGCTTCTACCAGTCGACGTGGCAGTCGCTGAACCAGAGCGACGACTACTCCTTCGGCGCCTCCCAGACGTCGTACGCCGACTGGTCCAAGGTCACCGCACAGCTGTCCGGCACCACGCTGTGGGGCCAGGCCCCCGCGGGCAACGACCCGACGAACCCGCCCACCGACCCGCCGACCGACCCTCCGGCCACCGGCGCCACGCTGTTCGACGACTTCAACTACAGCGCCTACAACGACCCGAAGGTCTCTGCGCACGGCTGGAGCGTGCGCTCCACCTCCGGCGGCCCCGGCGTGCCCGGCGCCACCTGGGCGCCCGACAAGGTCACCTTCGCCACCACGAGCGGCAACTCCGTCATGAACCTGGAGACCTCGACGTCGGGCACCGGGGAGAGCACCAAGCAGACCGAGATCGTCACCAACGCGCGGAAGTTCAAGAACGGCACCTACGCGGCCAGGGTCAGGTTCAACGACGCGCCCAAGTACGGCCCGGACGGCGACCACCTAGTCCAGACGTTCTTCACCATCAACGACCTCACGGCACCGATGGCGGACGACTACTCCGAGTACGACTTCGAGTACCTGCCCAACGGCGGCTGGGGCGAGACCTCCGACATCCTCTACACGACATCCTGGGAGACCTACCAGGCCGACCCGTGGGTGGCGGTCAACCAGCACACCGAGGGCAGGCAGAGCTACAACGGCTGGCACGACCTGGTGCTGACCATCGACAACAGCAGCATCAAGTACTACATCGACGGACAGCTCTTCGGCACCCACGACTCCGCGTACCTGCCGGAGCGGCCGATGTCGATCAACTTCAACCAGTGGCTGATCGACCTCGCGGGCCAGACCAGCACCACCGCGCGGGCGTACGACGAGCAGGTCGACTACGTCCTGCACGTCAAGGACCAGGTCCTCACGCCGGCGCAGGTCGCCGCCAAGGTGACGGCGTACCGCAGCGCGGGCACCACGTTCGAGGACACCGTTCCCAGCAGCTGATCCCCTCGCCCGATGACGAGAGGCCAGGGCGACCACGCACCCGGCGCGCAGGCACGCACCGGGTGCGCGGCCCGCCGCCCCGACCGCACAGGCCGACGGCGAGTGGCCGACCCTCTGAGCCTCCTCAAGTCGCTTGGCATGCAGAGAACATGGCAGTCAGGCTGATCCCCATGACAGGAATCACGGGACTGAGCAAGAAGAACAACTTCGTGCTGGCCATCCGGGACGCGGACATGGTCGCGGCGACCCTGCGCCAGGCACTGGCCGAGGCCTCGCCGGAAGAGCGCCTCGGTCTGGAACGCGCTGCCGCGCTCGTCGAGTCCACCGCCTCCGCCACCGAGACCCAGCTGCGTGCCCGCTGGGTCCGCTCCCGGCTGGCCGACGTCGGCTTCATGGGGGACATCACCTCGGTCGCGGCGGTGCGGGCGCTGCGCCAGGCGGAACCGAAACTGAGCCTGCTGGCGGCGGTGCAACTGCAGAAGGAGGCAGTGGCCCATCCGGAGTGATCCGGCAGCCCCCTGACACGCGGGGAACGGAGGCTGCCGGAGGCGTTGCGCTGCTCAGGAGGTGAGGTAGCAGGTCTTGCTCACGCCCGGCAGCGGATCGGTGCCGAACGCCGCCGTCGTGCAGCCGGTGCCACCGGTGAACGCCTGGTAGAGGAAACGGCCCCGGGCGCCGTAGGCGACGGTCTGCTGCCCGCTGAAGGCGCACGTGCCGCCTTCGGCGGCGCAGGACGCGGCGTAGCCGACCGGACCGCCGGTGGCGGTGTAGCAGGCCTTCGACTCGCCTGGGATCGGATCTCCGAACGTGGCGTCGGTGCACGGGGTGTCGCCGGTGGCCGTGATCGTCGTGAACGCTCCGAAGGCGCCGTATGTCACCGGCTGCCCCGCGGCGGCCGGGCAGGTGCCGTTCTGGTCGGCGCACTTGGTCCAGCCGCCGGCCGGGGCTCCCGCGGGCGGGAGGTAGCAGGACTTGGCCACTCCGTCGATGGGATCACCGAAGTGGGCATTGGAGCAGTCGACGGAGCCGTTGGTGACCTGGTGGACGAAGTCGCCGCCTGCGCCGTAGGCGACGTCGCGGTTGTAGCCGGGCACGGCGCACGTGCCGCCTTCGGCCGCGCAGGCGGTGTATCCGGGCGGGCCGCCCGCGTCGGCGACATAGCAGGACTTGACGAGATGGGACGCCGGGTCGCCGCCGAAGGAGTCGTTGGTGCAGGCGGTGCTGCTGGTCACCGTCTTGTACGTGTATGTCCCGGCGCCGTAGGCCACCGAGCGGGTGCCGCTGAAGGTGCAGGTGCCGCCCTCGCCCGCGCACCGGGTGAAGCCCGACCGCAGGGCGCCGGTACCGGGGTCGGCGGGTGGCGACGGATTGCCCAGTCCGGTGGCGGTCACGGTGTAACTGCCGGGGGCGACGCCGGTGAGGTAGACGTAGGTGTCGTCCTGGCTCGCGCCGGTGATGCCGGAGGTGGGCGTGAAGGTTCCGTTCCGCCATACGACGGTGCCGTTCACGGACACCGAGATGTTGCCGCCGCCGAACTTCGGGACTCCGATGCGGCCGGTGGTGCCGGACGGGCTGGTCAGGTGCGCCGTATAGGTGCCGGCGGCGGGGTCGCGGGACCAGGACGCGTTGATGGCGCCCTGCGGCATGGTGATGCGGCCCTCGGCGCTGGTCAGGTCACCGGGGTGCGGGACGAAGCGGAACGCGCCGGTCGACGACTCCGGTGCGGTGCCCAGCACGTCGAAGGTGAGCGTGGAGGTGGGCGCGGTGGACCAGCCGTGGGCCAGGCTCATGAACGAACCGCCGTAGGCGAGGCCGCCGTCGGCCTTGACCCCCTCCCAGAAGGTGCTCTTGGTGCCGATGTCGCTGGTCAGCATGTGGCCCCAGGTGCGGCGGATCTGGTCCAGGGCGGTGTAGTCGTCGTTGGCGGTGAAGCGGGCGTTCAGCTCCATGCCGCCGGCGAAGGGCGACACATTGCCGCCCCACTCAGGGGTGGTGGGGCCGTAGATGCCCCAGTTCTTGCCGAGCCCCGCCATGATGCTCTTCGACTTGGCCGTGGAGTCGCTCAACCCGTACCAGACGGCGAGCGAGTTGCCGTCCTGCGGGTACAGGCCGCTGGTCGGGTTGTCCTTGTACATGCCCTTCGCGGCGTCCCACAGCAGGGAGTTGGCCGCGGACTTGATGGCGGCCGCCTTGGCGTTCCAGCTCGCGGCGAGCGCGCTGTCGCCCTCCACCGTGGCAAGGGTGGCACCGTCCTTGAGCGCGCCGTACAGCAGCGCGTTGGCGGAGATGTTCTCGCCGCCCTGGCCGACCCTGGCCCAGTCCTGGGTGCGGGTCACGTTGAGCAGGTCGTTGCCGTCGATCTTGTTGGTGATGAAGGCCATCCCGCGCTTGTAGTCGGCCCATTCGGAGTCCAGCCACGCCCGGTCGGCCGTGTAGGTGTAGTAGGTCGACGTCCCCAGCAGCGTCCAGGTGTGGTAGGTGTCCGAGCCGGTGAGGTTGAACGGCGGGCCGGACCAGGGGATTTCGCCCGCCGCCGACTGCGCGTTGTACATCGTGGTGAGCGCGTTGCGGGTCGAGGTGAGGTCGTTGGAGTACGCGTACTGCGTGGGTACGGCGATGCCCATGTCGCCGGGCCACACCGTACGGTCGCGCTTGGCGCCGTCGACCAGGACGGAGTCACCCACGCCGACGGTGGCGCTGTTGTCCCACGCGGAGGCGGGCGGGGGCCAGGCGCGGCCCTGGTTGGAGGCGATCGTGTTGAGTTGCACCGTGTACGCCCCGGCGTACCAGATGCTGTTGAGCAGCTCGTCGCTGGAGGAGAAGTAGTTGGTGTAGTCGGCCGGGTTGGCCTTCCCCGGGGCGGCGGTGAACGCGAGGCTGACGCCCTTGAGGTCCACCCAGCCCGAGGTGTCGAGGAAGACGGTCAAGTAACGGAAGCCGCCCCGCAGTTGAGCGGTAGACATCGTGTAGGTGCCATTGGCGGAGGGCGTGGCGTAGAGGGCGCCGTCCTCGCCGTCGCGGCCGCTGCTGCGGTCGCTGTTGTTGCCCACGTACAGGGACGACTCGCTGAAGGCCAGGCCGACCCGCTGGCCGCTGGAGCTGGTACTGCCGAAAGACAACGTTGCCAGACCGCCGACCTCCTTGCCGAAATCGAGGGTGATGGCCGACTGTGCGCCGGAGATCCGCGTCGGCTGTCCGCTGAGGACGTTCTGCGGGTTCGCGACGCTGCCGGACGTGCGGTAGACGGCGGTCGGCTTGAGGGTGCGTGAGGTCGGCGAGTAGTTCAGGGCGTCAAGTGCCGCCCGGGCACCGGACGTTGTGGTTTCCGACGCCGACAGGGACGTGGGAGGGGCCGCGCCGGCAGGCGGCGCGGGTGCCGCGACCAGCGCGGCGGCCACCACCGTGGCGAGGCCGAGTAGGCGCCCTGGACTGGGCTTTCGGTTCAGCGGGGGCCGGCGGCGGCGCATGAGTACCTCCCGGATCGGGTGCGGAAACTGACTGCTCGATTCGGCGACCGATCGCTTGAATCGATTCAAAAATATTGCCGGTGCAGGCCTGGGACTGAAGAAACAGCAGGGGCGCGAGACGGCTCGCCGAAGTTCGCACCGATGATGGGCGCCCGAAAAGCGGGTGTCAACCCATCGCGACAGCCGTCAACTCCTGTGAAAAAGGCTGCCCGTTGCGACATTGACAAGGCCCGGGCGAGCCGGTTCACTGCCTCGGAGACAGGCACAGGTATGGACCATTGATCCATTTCCCCGGCGCGGCTCCGTGCGAGCCGTCGGCTCCCGTCACGCCCGCCAACCGGCGTCCCCCATCGTGAAATCGAGGCGAGTTCCGGTGCCCCTGCGAAGCTCCGACATCGTTGTCAGACCACGGCTTCTCGGCTTCCTGCTGACGGCCGCTCTCGCGTTCGTCGCACTGGTCCCGGCCGCGACGCCCGCGGGCGCCGCCACCCAGGTGTGCGTACTGGCCTGCGACACGCTGGACCCCTCACAGGCCCGGCAGGAAACCTTCCCGGTGCCGAACAAGGACCTCAACGGCCGTCGCCTCGAACTGCACGTGTCCGACGCGGACGACATGGCCTGGGCCAGCATCGACAACGGCGCGACCGGCGACTCGGTGTGGCTGGACCGCTCCTGGGACGGCGGCGCCGCCTGGGAAGGACTACTCGGCAAGGCGAGCATCCCGGGAACCTGGACCGGCACCAGGACGCTGATGTACAACATCACCGACCCGCGCAACCACCGACGTGGCCTCGTCCGGGCCTGCGGCGACGCCGCCGGCGTCGGCTGCACGAACTGGGTCTACCCCACCGTCTGCGACGCCCTCTGCGACGGCACGAGCGCAGGCCAGGCGGCCGGCGACGAGCAGCCCGTGCCGTCAACCAGCTTGTACGGCCGCACGATCCGGCTGCATGTCGACCAGAAGAACTCCATGGCCTGGGCGAGCATCGGCACCGGGGGCGCCGGCGACGAGATCTGGCTCGACCGCTCCTGGGACGGTGGTTCGACCTGGCCGGACGGCTCCTCACTCGGCCGTACCAGCACCCCGTCCGGGGCCACCGGCATCCGTACCGCCATGTACGCGACGCGCGACCCGCGGGGCCTCCTCTACAGCGGCGCGGTCCGAGCCTGCGGCCGGGAGGCGAGCCACAACGAGGGCAGCTGCACCGCGTGGGTCAGGCCCGCGCCGACCAGGGCACGCGCCGCCGCGGACACGCTGATGACCTCGTACGACCCGTACAACGGCTGGTGGCCCAGCAGTTGGTGGAACTCCGCCGCCACCCTCACCTCCCTCATCGACTTCGCCAGGACCACCGGCACGCACAACTACGACTGGGTCATCGCGCGCACCTTCGACCAGAACAAGGGCGCCTTCGCCGCCGGTGTGCGCAGTTCGGACGCGATCGAGGGCGACTTCATCAGCCGTTCCATCGACGACTCGGGCTGGTGGGCCATCGCCTGGATCGACGCGTACGACTACACGGGTGACTCCCGCTATCTGAACGAGGCGGTCACCATCGCCGACTACGTCCAGCAGTACTGGGACCCGAGCACCTGCGGGGGCGGCGTGTGGTGGGACCGCGAGCGCACCTACAAGAACGCCGTGACGAACGGACAGTACCTCTGGCTGACCACCGCGCTGCACCAGCGCATCCCGGGCGACACGGTGTGGCTGCGGCGGGCCAGGACATCCGCCGCCTGGTACAAGGCCAGCGGGCTGATCAACTCCTCGGGGCTGGTGAACGACGGGCTCACCTCGGCCTGCGCCAACAACGGCAGCACCGTGTGGAGTTACAACCAGGGACTGGCCATCGGCGGCTTCACCGAACTGTGGAGGACGACGGGGGACAGCTCCCTGCTGACCACCGCACGAACCCTGGCCGACGCCGCCGTCAGTAGCCCGACGCTGACCCGTGACGGAGTGCTCACCGAGTCCTGCGACATCGGCTCCGCGTCCTGCGACGACAACCAGAAGCAGTTCAAGGGCATCTTCATGCGGAACTTCGCCGACCTCGCGAAGGCGACCGGTTCCAGCACCTACCAGAGTTACGTCCAGAACCAGGCGGACACGTTGTGGGAGCGGGACCGTAACTCCCTCAACGCCCTCGGCGAACGCTGGGCCGGCACCAGCCCCAACCAGACCGACTGGCGTACCCAGGCCGGCGCCCTCGAAGCGCTCACCGCCGCCGCGGGCTGACGACCGGCAAGGGAAGCCGGCCGCACGCGGGTCCCCGACTCGCGTGCGAGCCGGCGCGCGAGGTGAGTGCCGTACACCTGGGCGCATGGATGCCTTGTCCCGTTGATCCGCCTCCCCTGGAATCCGTCCGCCCCGGGGAGGACCAGCGAACTCCGCGAGTTCCCTGGGTGGCGATCGCCCCCGGTCGTGAACGCCATCCGCGTCTTGGGACGCGTGGTCCCGACGGCCATCTGCTGTTCGACCACCATGCCCATGACCTGCGCGGCACACGGACCGGTACCGGCTTCCCCACCATCTGGCTCTGACCAGCCCCTTCGAATCGGTCCCGGCCGGTGCGCGTTCCGGCCGGTCTCCGGGGGCATCCGGCACCGCACCGGCAATCCCCTCACCGACAACATTTCTCGCCTTGACAATTATTTTTGTCGGATGGATTCTGGAGCGGTGCTGGACACCGCTGTGATCGAAGAACCCGCCGCGGCCGAGCCCTGCTCGGCCGCCATGCTTGCCGCCCGCCTGGGGCTGCCCCGGCAGAAGGTCAACCACCGACTGGAGGAGCTGGGGCGGCATGGGCTGGTCGACTGGGGCGGCATGGGCTGGTCGAGGTGGCCGAGCAACGGCGAAAAGGCAACGTCGCCGAGCGGGTGTGCCGCGCCACGGCCGCCTCCTACTTCACCGCCACTGTGCTGATGTCCCACCACCTGTCCGAGCCCGACACGGGCGGCGCCGAGTCCGCCTGGCACCAGTGGCTGATGAGGCTTCTCGGCTGACGTCCGCAGGCGCGTCCGGACGCCCGTCCGCGCGGCCGGCGCCCCGGCCCCGCCACGGGACCGCACCCGATGCCGAGGGCGCCGCACCGGCCTCCCTCCGGGGCGGCCCGCAAAGACTCCTCACCAGGAGGCCGCCGCCTCGAACGTGGTCGAAGCGGCGGCGAGCAACCTAAATCCGTACACCAGAAACCTGAGGAAACCAGCATGCGTACCCTGATCAGCTCCGCCTTCATCTCGCTCGACGGCGTCATGGAAGGCCCGGGAGGCGAACCCGGCTACCGCAACTCCGGATGGACCTTCAAGGACGTCGAGTTCGTCCCCGAAGCGTTCGACATCAAAGGGCGGGAGCAGCAGGAATCCACCGCGATCCTGATGGGCCGGACCAGCTACGAGTCGTTCAGCCCGGTGTGGCCGGACATGAATGAGTTCGCCCACTACAAGACCATGCCGAAGTACGTCGTCTCCACCACCCTCACCGAGGACAAGCTCGTCTCGAACTGGGGCGAGACCACCATCCTGCGCTCCCTCGACGAGGTCGCCGCCCTCAAGGAGACCGACGGGGGCCCGATCATCATCCACGGCAGCGTCGCCCTGAACCACAGCCTCGCCGACGCCGGCCTGATCGACCGCTACCACCTGCTCGTCTACCCGCTGCTGCTCGGCGCGGGCAAGCGCCTGTTCCCCGCCACCGACAAGGACACCCAGCAGCTCAAGCTCGTCGAGCACGCCGTGTACTCCAACGGCCTGCAGATGAACGTCCTCGACGTCGTCCGCTGACCAAGCCCCGGCAACCCGTCCTTCCGCCCCGGCCCCTGACGACACCCGGCCGCCCGTACCCGGGCGCACGCCGATCCGAGCGCAACCACCAGGACCCACCAGGGTTCACACTTGTCGGCAACAGCCTTGATCCACGCCGAGAGCACGAACCTGACGCCGCAGGGCCCGCCCTCCGGGCGGACGACGGGAATGTGACGACAGGACCTAGGAATGCGCCGGATCGTCCCGGAAGGACTCCGCCGGCACGTGATTCGCCTTTCTCCCCAGGCGGACCTCCTCCACATCGAGCACTTCCTGAACGGTGCGGAGGACGATGTCGTCGATGCGGTCGGCGTCGCGCAGGTCTGTGAGGGTGTCCCGCTTGACCTGAAGCAGGGCGAGTTCGAGGCGCCGCACGCTCTCGCGGCGTCGCGTGGAGCCGGGTGCGGGGGCCGTACGTTCCTCGATGTCCTGCGCCATGCGGAGGGTGGCCGCCTCGGGGACCCCGAACCGCTGCGCCAACTCCGGTAGGGCGTGCAACGCGGCGCTGCTCATATGGCAGCGGGCGAGGGTGAGTTCCGCGGTCTTGTCCTCGTCCTCGGGGAAGCGGGCCCGGCGGACCACGGTCGGCAGTGTGGGACCGAGGAACGTCAGGGTGACGACGATGACGACAGCCGTGATGAACACGACGGCGTCGCGTTGCTCGACGACGTGTCCCTCGGCGGTCGCGGCGGGCACCGTCAGCGCCGCGGCCAGCGAGATGGCTCCGCGCATCCCCGCCCACGCCAGCGGCAGGCGTTGAGGGGCGGTGCTACGGCGGTCCCGCTGCCGAGGACGCCGGTCCAGGAACCTGACCAGATAAGGGACCGAGTAGAACCACAGCAGCCGTGTCCCGATCACAGCGACGCTCACGGCGCAGGCGGCGATCGCGGCCTGCGCCAGGGAGACCGAGGTCAATGCCCTGACCGCGGCGGGCAGTTGGATGCCGACGAGGATGAACAGCGCGCTGTTGAGCAGGGAACTGGCCACTTCCCAGAAGGCGACGGCCTGGATACGGGCGTCGGAACCGATGACGCGGGGGCCGAATCGGGTGGTCACGAGGCCGCAGGTGACGACGGCGAGGACGCCGGACACATGCAGGAGTTCGGCGGGCAGGTAGGCCAGGAAGGGGGTGGCGACACTCAGCACGCTGTGGAGCAGGGGCTCGGACAATCGGCGCCTGACCGGGATCAGGAGCAGTGCGACCGCGGCACCGATCAGGATTCCGCCGGCGTAGGACTCGACGAAGGCGACCGCAGTGCCGGACCAGGAGAAGGGTCGCTCATCGGTGAACGACCTCGATGGTCACGGCCAGCAGGACCAGAGCGGTGCCGTCGTTCAGCAGGCTTTCGGCGCGCAGCACGGTCAGGATGCGGCGCGGCATGGCCTTGACGACCGCGGCGACGGCAGCGGCGTCGGTCGGAGCCAGGACGGCGCCGAGGACGAAGGCGATGGGCCGGCTGTAGCCCACCGCGTGGGCCACGGCGGCGACGGCGACGGCGGTGGCCAGGACCAGCCCGCTGGACTGCAGGGCGATGCTGCGGAAGTTGTTGCGGATCTCGCGCACCGAGGAGGTCAGCGCCTCCCAGTACAGCAAGGCGGGGAGAAAGAGGAACAGGACGACGTCGGGGGACAGCGCGAACGCGGCGAAAGACGGTGTCAGTCCGATGAGGCAGCCTGCGCCGAGCAGCAGCAGCGGTTCACTCAGTCCCGTACGACGCGACAGCCAGCCCATCGCCAGTACACCGACGGCGACGACGACGATCAGTTCCAGGCTTTCCATGTCGGTCACCTCTGCCGTGGTGCGTCCGGCCGGGCACTGGTGAGCCCAGGGCCGTCCGGCGTCACCCGCATGCCGACGATGGGCTGCGGTGCCGCGTTCGTGTTCATGGCTCTACCGTGGTGCCTCGACACAGGTGTAACCAGGCCACGCCCTTCTCAGGAACGGCGTTCCTGGGAGCCCGGCACCCACCCTCCGGAATTCGCGCCCCATGGGACTGTCACTGGTGGTCACGGCTGAGGTCGCACGTGTCCACGAGTCCGGTCGCCGTGGCCACGATGCAGGCACTCGCTCAGGCTCGCTCGGTGTGGATGAGCCTCGGGAGGTGGTGGCCGGAGTGGGTGGTCGCCCGGCGAATGGCGATGAGCGCGGCGTCGTCGCCGAGGCGTCCGCCGACGTGGGCGAGGAGGTCACGCCGGATGTGACGCAGGAGCGGTTCGGGGCCGCACTCGGTCCACTGGGCGGCTCGTTCGGCGAACGGGTAGAAGTCACCTCTCTGGTTGCGCGCCTCGATGACGCCGTCGGTGTAGAGCAGGAGGGTTTCCCCGGATTCGAAGGTGAACACGTCCAGCGTGCGCGCCGACGGGCCCAGGACGCCGACTCCCAGTGGGGGTGCGGGGTGCAGCCTCAGTGCGGTGACGGAGTGTTCCGGGTTGAGCAGCAGGGGCGCGGGGTGCCCGCAGCTGGTGATCCGGACGATGGCGGCATCGTCGGGGATCTCCAGCAACAGGGCCGTGACGAAGCGCTCCTCGGCCCCGGCCTCGTCCTCCGGCGCGGTGAATTCGCCGTGGTAGCGACCGACGCTCTGTTCCAGCGCGTCCGTCAGCGCGATGAGCTCGGCGTGCTGATGGGAGGCTTCGCGGAACGCACCGAGCACCAGGGCGGCCTCGCCGATGGCTGCCAGGCCCTTGCCCCGGACATCTCCGATGAGCACGCGCGTGGCGTTGTCGGTACGCGTGACGGCGTACAGGTCTCCGCCGATCTCGGCCTCGTCCTCGGCGGCCAGATATACCGACGCCGTACGCAGGGGGCCGATCCCGCTGGGCAGCGGCCACAGCAGTACGTGCTGTGCGGCCTCGGCGACCGATCTCACCTGGGCCAGTTTCTGTCCGTGCCGCTCGCGTACCACGGAGTAGCCCACGATCAGAAGGGTCAGGACGGCGAGGGCGACGATCTGCACGATGACGTTGCGCGAGAAGAGGGTGCCGTCGTGCAGGCCGATGCCTGCCTGGGTCGCGAGCGCCAGGACGCCGATCGCCCCGGTCAGCCGGGGACCGGCGAAGGAGGCGGTGATCGCGGGCGCGATCACCAGGAGCGGCCCCAGGTGGATGTCGGCCGGGGCCACGATGTCGACGATCGTGATCATCACGATGAGCAGGACGGGGATCGCCAGCAGCGCATGGTTCGACTGCCGCGGGCCGAAGTCGGCAAGGCGATTCCAGATCCCCACATGTTCCACAGTGCACCGCCCCAGGACGGCTTGCTAGCGCAGCCAAGAACTATCGGCAATGCGTAGTCAAGGCTAAGGAGCGCGTCCCGAACGCGCCGGACCAGGCGTCGACGGAACCGGCCCCGCACCGGCGCCCGGCGCGAGGCCGGCAGGGCCGCCGCCGGGCCGCGGGCCGCATGCGACCAGGCGCTCGGACCGCCCGTCCGGCGTTGTGATCACCACGCTGGCCGCCCTGTCGGACACGGAGCGCGACTGCCTCCGCGACCACGCCCGAGGGCCACCACTGTCCCCGAGGTCGGGTCAGTCGAGGAGAAGGGGATTCGGCAGGGTGGCCGCGGGGTGCATGCGCAGGAGGGTGTGAAGGACTCCTGAGAGGCCTGACATGAGGCTGGGCGAGAACGCTTCGCGGGCCAGGCCGCCGACCGGGCCACGCTGCTCGAGGCCGGTGAGGATTTCGGCGTCGAGGTCGGAGGGGTCGCCGAAGTCCATGGAGGTGAGGAATTCCCAGAGACCGAGGTCGCCGTGGCACAGGGTATGGCTCCAGCCGAAGCCCTCGGCGGCGCAGGCGCGCGCGGCCCGGCGGGCCATGTCGAGGTGGGCGGGATCGCTCGTACGCCGGTGGAGATCGAGCATGCCGATGCCTACCCCCGCGCTGCCGTGGCACCAGCTGGTGAAGAAGTCCTCCTCGGCGCCGATGCGGACGTCGAGCCAGTTGCCGTGCTCGGGTTGGTAGAGGGACTCCTGATAGGCGAAGGCCCGCTCGGCGAGGTGGTTCCAGTCGCGCCGTTCGGCCGCGGAACCCGCGTCGCTGAGAGCGAGCCGGGTCAGCGCCCAGCCGATACCGGTGGCGCCGTGGGCGAAGCCGCCGATGCCCTCGGGGTTGAGCCGGGTCGTCCAGCGGGCGCCGCTCGCGTCGATGGCGGCCAGCCCGGTCAGCCGGCGGCCGATGTGCGCGGCGGCGCCGAGCCAGCGGTCCTGCCCGGTCGCCGCGGCCAGGTTGAGCAGGGGGACGACTCCGCCGGCCGCCCCGTTGAGGAGGTCCACCTCGGCGTCGTCCTCGACCAGTCGGCCCTCCGTGAGCAGCAGGGCCCTTGCCGCGGCCCGCTCCAGCAGCCAGTCCTCACCGAGCACCCGATGCAGCGCCAGCCACGTCCACACCTGCGACGCGGCACCGCTGAACGCTCCGGGTGACGGCGTCGGTGTCCGGTCCTCGGTGCCGACCAGGACCCGCAACGCCCCCTCGAACGTCTCGTCGACGCCCGGCACCTCCTGCGCCCGCCCGGCCCGCACCTCGGTCACGTACTCCGCGAGCGTCAGCGCCACCCCGCCCTGCCCGGTGTAAAGGTCGGCGGGCAGCACCCTGATGGACCACCCCGCGGGGGTGAAGACGGGGCTGATCCAGGTGACCGTGCCGTCCTCACCACGCACCGCCCCGTCACACAGCCGCCGCACCATCTGCGCGGCCAGGTCGCGGCGGCGGCGCTCCCGGTCCCGGGCGTGCGGGTCGCGGGCGGCGGCCTGCGTCCGCGTAGGCAGCGAACGCTCGTTGAGGTACGCGCCGACCAGCGCGTCCTGGATCATCGCCTCCTCCAGCGCCAGGTCGGCGGTGCGCCAGTCCTCGACGGTGGTCCGCACGGCGGCCGAGTTCACGGTGAAGGTGAACATCGGCACGTCGCCGGCCAACAGGTCCGCAATCTCGCCGTCGATGGCCGCACGCTCGGTCGGCGCGCCGGGCAGCACCTCGGCGTTGCGCCGCAGGATGTCCCGGGCCCGCTCGACCGCCGCCGTCTCGTCGTGCAACGACGCCGGGTGCCAGAGCATCCGGCCGATGTCGACGTACGCCTGCGTCGGCCGCAGGATCCGCCGCGCCTGGGCGCCTTCGAAGCGGCGCAGCAGCCGGTGCGGATCGGTCCCGGGCCGGCGCAGGTGCGCGGTCATCTCGCGGAAGCCGGCCAGAATCCGGTCCCAGTACGCACTCAGCACGGGAGTGGGGCTGGGGTGGTTGCCCGCGGTGGGCATCGCCACCAGGTCCACCTGGAATCGGGCCGCCGCGGTACCGGCGTCCGCGATCACCGGGTTCGGGATCAGTGGCTGCTGGCCGGGCAGCGATCCGACCCCGGAGATGTCCACCCCGCCGAGCGCGAAGCCGGTGCCGCGTACGGGGAGCAGTCCGGTACGCAGCACCGTACGGCGGATGGCCGCCGCGGCCACGTCCACCGCGTCGCCCCGGCCGCTGGGCGGGAAGGGTGCGGGAGCGTCGAAGAGCGTCTCGGCGTCCACGATCACCGGCACCGGGCCCGCGGCGATCATGTTCTCCGCGTGCATGTCGGTGCCGCCGGTGAAGCGGAGGACGGCCAGCCAGTGCCCTACGTTCCGGTAGAACGCGGCGAGTTCGGCCTCGCCCGCGCAGTAGCGGTGGCGGACGAACTCGGCCCAGCCGTAGCCCTCGCGTGCTTGCGTTCGCGGCACCCGGATGCGCTCGTCGGGCGCCGGTGCGCCGGGGAAGTCCTCGTAGAGCTCGTCCAGCAGCGCGCCCAGCGCCACGTCGGCTTCGGACGGCCGGGGCTTGTACATGACGCTCCCGCCGGCGAAGTCGACCCGGCTGACCGTCAGGCCGCCCCGGTGGGTGTCGCCCGCCCCGAACGCGACGGTTCGCATCTCCCCCGCTGCTCCCCCCAGCAGCGGCCGCAGCACTTCGCGGTCCGCGGCGAGCCGTTCCGCGAATCCGGCAGTCGCCGCCACCGACAGCCGTGCCACCGACGCGATCCGCGGGCCGACGTTCGGGTATCGTCCGGCCAGCCGGTCGAGATAGCCCTCCTCCCCGGCCTGCTCCAGGAACGCGGTCCACGTCCGCGTGTCGGATCCCGCCCCCGCGGCCTCGGCGTGGCGTCCGCCGCCCGCTGTCATGCGCAGCGCGTGCAGTTCGATCAGGAACAGGCGGGACAGCTTCGCGTGCAAGGACTTGAGCAGGGCGGTGTGGCCGGCCTCCACTACCGCTTCCTGTTCTTCCCGGCTCAGGGCGTCAATGGAGGCCAGCCGCCGGGCCAGCTCTTCCCGCCAAGGGCGGGCGATGGTCCGTACGGGTCGGGCGAACCATTCCGCCTCGTCCCGCCTCCCCGACTCCCCCGGCTCCCTCGACTCCCCCGGCTTCCCCGGCCTTTCCGATCTTTCCGGCACCGATCCGCTCACCGTCCACCCTCCCCATTCCGCCGTGAAGTCGCTTCTTGCGGTCGTTCCGAGGAAGCGCGGGCAACTGTGCGACCAGCCCGGACCCGTCCGCCCCCCGCCGCCACCCGCCGAGCCGGGATCCCCCCCAAACCCCACCCGCGCGGGGGGGGGGGGCCACCGACACGGCACGCTGGGGCGCGGTGCCGGGTGGGGGCCGGGGGGGGGCGGCCGCGCGGTTTCCCACGCTCCGGCTTTATGAACCGCACTCCGCGGGGACGCTCCCGAAGAGGCGTACTCCGCAGGCGATACGGTCAATGAGCGCGCCCTGGAAAGGGCACTCAGCGGTCAGGCCCTCCACGAAGGGCCCTGAAGTCACCGCAGGCGATCAGCAACACCAGCTGCCGTGCGACCCACTCGGGCTGGAACAGAAGCCGTAGAGGGAGTCGCTCGGGTCGGTGAGCGCGGCCTCGGCGGCGGCGCCGCCGACGTAGAGGGGCCCGGCGGGGTTGGTGTGGCCGTACGCGCTCTCCGCGCCCGCCAGCCAGGCTTCGAGCACGGCGGCGGTGGCAACGCTGGTCTGGGGCATGGGAGACCTCCGGTGGATGTGGGGATTGGGGCGGATTGCCCAGCCCTGAGTATCGCCGGGTTCGAACACCCGTCAGACGTCCGATCTGGCCAAAGCCATGTGGTGTTCATGCGGCCTGCCGCCTTCTGCGGGACGGGTGGGACGGCCGCACGGCCGAGCGCCGACCGGGCGTGCGCAGCGGACGCCGAGCCTCCGACTCCATGCTCCGGCCTGGGCTCCGTACCTACGAGGAGCCCCTGAAGAGCGAAGCAAGGGTGCCTCGGTGCTCGTCCGGTCAGCGCGGGCCGACCGGGAACCGGACGACCCCCATCTCGCGCCCCCTCACGTCCCGGTCCAGACCGGCCACTTGGCCAACAAGCGCACCGGCGGTCTCCGATGCCGGCTCCCATGAAGCCGACGGCCGCCGAGGGCCGCCCACCGCCGTATCCGGGCACCGTCGCATGTCGGAACGTCCTGACAAACCTGTTGACATCACTTGGGGAGCGCTCCATAGTACGTGCCACTAGAGCGCGCTAATAAAGCGCTCTAGTCTCCAGTCGCGAACGGCCGGCGGTCCGCACCCATGACCGCCATCGACGCCCCCCCCCCGCCCCGCCAAAACCCACCCTGACCAGCACAGAGAGGTGCAACAGACATGCGCAGAAACCACCGAGCGGCCGCCACGGCCGGTGCTGTTCTCACCTGCACACTCATCGCAGCCGGCTGCTCCAGCAGCTCGGGCGGCAAGAAGTCCGAGGAACGCGGCGCGGCCGCCTCCGCGGGCAAGGCCGACACCCCCCGCATGACCGTGGCCATGATCACCCACGCTGCCCCGGGCGACACCTTCTGGGACCTGATCCGCAAGGGCGCCCAGGCCGCCGCCGCCAAGGACAACGTCAAGCTCGTCTACTCCAGCGACCCCAACGCGGGCAGCCAGGCCAACCTCGTGCAGAATGCCCTGGACCAGAAGGTCGACGGCATCGCGCTCACCGCGGCCAAGCCCGACGCCCTGAAGGCGGTGGCGGCCAAGGCCGAGTCAGCCGGCATACCGGTCGTGGGCTTCAACTCCGGCTTGGACGACTGGAAGCGACTCGACATGCTCGAGTACTTCGGCCAGGACGAGAACATCGCCGGCCAGGCCTTCGGGCGGCGCCTGAACCAGCTCGGCGCCAAGCACGCTCTCTGCGTCATCCAGGAGCAGGGACAGGTCGCACTGGAAGCCCGCTGCGCCGGGCTGAAGAAGGGATTCACCGGCAAGACGGACACTCTCTACGTCAACGGCACCGACATGCCGTCCGTGAAGGCGACGATCACCGCCAAGCTCCGGCAGGACTCCTCCATCGACCAAGTGGTCACGCTCGGCGCCCCGTTCGCACTGACGGCCGTGCAGTCGGCGCAGGACGCCGGCGGCAAGGCCAAGATCGCTACCTTCGACCTCAACAGGGACCTTGTGAAGGCCGTCCAGAGCGGATCGGTCGAGTTCGCGGTCGACCAGCAGCCGTATCTCCAGGGCTACCTCGCCGTCGACGCCCTGTGGCTGTACAAGACCAACGGAAACGTCAGCGGAGGCGGCACCGCACCCGTGCTCACCGGACCCGCCTTCGTCACCAAGGAGAACGTCGACACCGTCGCCGCGTTCGCGGAGAACGGCACGCGATAACGGCATCCGACCGGCGCTGTGGGCACGGCGGCCGAGCCTCCCTTCGCCGCACCGTGCCCCGACGCCGCCCCCTACTCCTCAGGGCCGTGCCGACGGGACCGGCCCGCTCGTGCCGCGCACCACGAGCTTGGGGTCCAGCACCGCCTCTCGAGGCTCAAGGCCATCGTCCTCCAGCCGTTCCACGGCGAACCGCACCGCGTGCTCGGCCATCAGGACCGCATCCTGGCGAACGGTCGTCAGGCCGATCGGCATCAAGTGGGAGAGATGGCTGTCGTCGTAACCGATGACGGACATGTCGCGTGGAACGTCGACGCCTGCCCGTGCCAAAGCCATCAACAGACCCATCGCGCAACGGTCGTTGCCCGCGAGAACCGCTGTCGGCAGCGATTGCCCGCTGTCGCGCTCCGCCAGGAGCACGCGGCCGGTCTCGATGCCCGACCGCTCCGTGTGGTCGCCGGGGATCACCCGTATCTCCGACTCCAGCCCGTGGTGGCGCATCGCGGCCCGGTAGGCGCGACGGCGTTCGGCCGAACCGGGGCCCCGGCCGCCGTCGATGTGCACGATGCGGCGGTGGCCCTGTTCGACCAGGTGGTCCATGGCCTGCCGGATGCCCTTCGCCTCGGCGCTGTGCACGAAGTCGACGCGGGCTCGGGGGACCCGGCGGCTGACCGAGACGGTCGCCGTACGGTGACCGAGTTCCTCCAGGTACGCGGGCTCCGCCTCGGGACCCAGCAGGATCAGCGCCTCGCAACGGTGACTGAGCAGAGCCTCCACCGCCTTGGCCTCACTGCGGCCCTGGGAGCTCGCGGAGAGGACGACGTCGTAGCCGAGCCGTTCGGCCTCGGGGTAGATGCCCTCGATCAGGTCCGAGTGGAACGTCTGGTGCACGGTGAACATCACGCCGAGCGTGCGACTGCGGCCGCGGGCCAGGAGCCGGGCCGCGCTGTCCAAGCGGTAGCCGATCTCGTCGGCGACACGCAGCACCCGCTCGCGGGTCTCCTGACTCGCGCCGGGCTGATTCCGGAAGATGATCGAGACCAGTGCACGGGAAACACCAGCCTTCTCAGCGACGTCCGCCATCGTGGGCCGCTGCCTGCCCGATGCCTCCACCTGCGTACCGACCCTTCGACGGCGCCCACCCTATGGGCAGTCGCGAATTCTCCCAGCAACAAGCTATTGACATGACATTTGGACAGGGGTCATCGTACTCGCACTAGAGCGCGCTAGTAGAGCGCGCGAGAGAACCCATCGGAAGACCGCCGAAAATCCCCCGTCCCCTCCCCCAAGGACACGCCATGGCACCGGCGCCATCCCCGCTCCGCACCACCGCGGGCAACCTCTGCCTGGGCTCCGCCCCCGACTCCTGGGGCGTCTGGTTCCCCGAGGACGAGCAGCAGGTCCCGTACACCCGCTTCCTCGACGAACTCGCGCAGGCCGGCTACGAGTGGCTGGAGCTCGGACCGTACGGCTATCTCCCCACCGACCCGCAGCGGTTGAAGGCCGAACTCGACGCCCGTGGGCTCCAGGTCTCCGGCGGCACCGCCTTCGGTGCGCTGCACCGGCCGGAAGCCTGGGACGAGATGCTCGCCCACGTACGACAGGTGGCCGCGCTGACCGCCGCCGCGGGCGCCCACCATCTGGTCCTGATCCCGCCCATGTACCGGGACGAGAAGACCGGCGCGTTCACCGAGTCGCCCGAGCTGACCGCCGTGCAGTGGGCGGGCTTCGGCCGGGCCGCCGACCGGCTCGGCCGACTGCTGCTCGACGAGTACGACGTACGGCTCGTGATCCACCCGCACGCCGACAGCCACATCCAGACCCAGCCCGAGATCGAGCGGCTGCTGACCGAGTCCGACAGCCGGTACACCAACCTCTGCCTGGACACCGGCCATGTGGCGTACGGCGGTGGTGACAACCTGGACCTGATCCGCCGCTTCGGCGAGCGCGTCGGCTACGTGCACATCAAGCAGATGGACCCGGCGGTCCTCGCCCAAGTCGCCGCGGAGAACCTCTCGTTCGGCGAGGCCGTACAGCGCGGGGTGTGCGTGTCGCCGCCCGAGGGCGTGCCGAGCCCGGCCGACGTGGTGACCGAACTCGCGAGACTCGACGCCGAGTTGTTCGTGATCGTCGAGCAGGACCTGTACCCGTGCGCTCCCGATGTGCCGCTGCCCATCGCGGTACGCACACGTGAACACCTGGACGGCTGCGGCCTCTCCGGAACCCGGCGTCCGAAGACCACCCGATAGGAGGCAGCCATGGACGTCAGGGACGACGCGCCCCATGTCTCCGCCCCAGCCGCCGGCATCACGGACCACGCCCCGCCATCCGTCTCCCGGCGGCTGCGGCTCATCACCGTCATCGCCACCTTCGGCGGACTCCTCTTCGGCTACGACACCGGCCTCATCAACGGTGCCCTGCCCTACATGACCGACGACCTGGGACTGACCCCGGTCACCGAGGGCATGGTCACCAGCTCGCTGCTGCTGGGCGCCGCACTCGGGGCGATCACCGGCGGCCGGCTGTCGGACGCGCGCGGACGCCGCCGTACGATCCTCACCCTCGCCGTGGTCTTCTTCATCGGCGCGCTCGGCTGCACCCTCGCACCGACCACCGCGGTCATGGTGCTCGCCCGGTTCGTACTCGGCCTCGCGGTCGGCGGCGCGTCGGTGACCGTGCCCGTCTACCTCGCGGAGATCTCCCCCGCCGAGCGACGCGGCGCACTGGTCACCCGCAACGAACTCATGGTCGTCAGCGGTCAGCTGCTCGCCTTCACCTCCAACGCGATCATCGCCGACGTGGGTGGTGAATCCGGCGGTGTCTGGCGCTGGATGCTCGTGATCGCCACGGTCCCGGCCGTCGTGCTCTGGTTCGGCATGCTGGTCATGCCGGACAGCCCCCGCTGGCTGGCTTCCCAGAGCCGCTTCAACGAGGCCTTCGAGGTGCTCAAGCAGGTCAGGTCCGAGGCCCGGGCCCGGGCCGAACTGCGCGAGGTGTCCGCGCTCGCCGTCAAGGACGAGCAGGAGAAGCTCGGCGGCCTGCGCGATATGAAGGCCACCCCCTGGGTGCGCCGACTGATGTTCATCGGCTTCGGCATCGCGGTCGTGCAGCAGATCACCGGCGTCAACACGATCATGTACTACGGCACTCAGATCCTCACCGACGCCGGTTTCACCTCGGACAGTGCACTGACGGCGAACATCGCCAACGGTGTGATCTCGGTGCTGGCCACCTTCGTCGGCATCTGGCTCCTGGGCCGCGTCGACCGGCGGCCCATGCTGATGATCGGTCAGATCGGAACAACCACCGCCCTGCTGCTGATCGGCGTGTTCTCGCTGGCGTTGCCGGAAGGCACGGGCCGGGCGTTCGCCGTGCTGGCGATGACCGTCACCTTCCTCGCCTTCCAGCAGGGCGCGATCTCCCCGGTGACGTGGCTGATGCTGTCGGAGATCTTCCCGATGCGGATGCGCGGCTTCGGGATGGGCGTCGCGGCCGTGGTGCTGTGGCTGACCAACTTCGCGATCGGCTTGGTCTTCCCGTCCCTGGTCGACGGGATCGGGATCTCCCACACCTTCTTCCTCTTCGTGGCGGCGGGCGTCCTCTCGTTCGCTTTCGTCAAGCGCTACGTCCCCGAGACCAGGGGCCGCACCCTCGAAACCCTCGAAGCCGAACTCCGGACGCGCTTCTCCTGACTCCTCTCCTCAAGGAAACGACCATGACCGTACGTGTAGGTGTCATCGGTGCCGGAATGATCGGCCAGGACCACATACGACGACTCACCGAGGCCGTCACCGGCGCACGCGTGAGCGCGGTGACCGACATAGACCAGGCCCGCGCCACCGAGGTTGCCGCCCGCGTCGGCGCAAGCGCACTGCCGACCGGTGCCGACCTGATCGCCTCCCCGGATGTGGACGCCGTTCTCGTCACCTCCTGGGGCCCCACCCATGTCGAGCATGTCCTGAACGCCGTCACGGCCGGTAAGCCGGTGTTCTGCGAGAAGCCCCTCGCCACAACCGCCGAGGACTGTCTGCGTATCGTCGAGGCCGAACACGCCCACAGCCGCCGGCTCGTCCAGGTCGGCTTCATGCGCCGCTTCGACACGGGCTACCGCCAGATGAAGGAGGTCCTCGCCTCCGGAGCGATCGGCGCCCCGCTGATCGTGCACTGCGCCCACCGCAACCCGACCGTGCCGGAGTCCTACACCTCGGTGATGGCCGCGCAGGACACGGCCGTGCACGAGATCGACGTCCTGCGCTGGCTGCTCGACGACGAGATCGTTTCCGCCCAGGTGATCACCCCACGCGCCACCGGCAAGCGGTTCGCGCACCTCAAGGACCCGCAGATCATGCTCTTCGAGACCGCGAACGGGGTCCGCATCGACCTGGAGGTCTTCGTCAACTGCCGGTACGGCTACGACATCCAGTGCGAGACCGTCGGCGAGGAGGGCCTGGTCCGGCTGCCCGACCCGGTCGCCGTCGGGGTCCGCACCGCCGGACACCACGAGACCGCCGTACCGCAGGACTGGAAGGGGCGTTTCGCCGACGCCTTCGACACCGAGTTCCGCGAATGGGTCGCGGCCGTCGGGACCGGCAGCGAGCCCACCGGCCCGTCCGCCTGGGACGGCTACGCCGCCACCGTCATCACCGACGCCGCCGTCCGGTCCCTGGAGTCCGACGGCACCGTCGCCACCGTGGACATGAAGCCCCGCCCCGCCCTTTACGGAGGCGCCGCATGAAGATCGCCCTCGACCCCTACATGTTCCGCGCCCTTCCGCTCGACGAGATGGTCCGCACGGTCGCCGAACTCGGCTACCGATACATCGAGTTGTCCCCGCGCGACGACTTCATGCCGTTCTTCCTGCACCCACGGGCCGACGACGAGCGCGTGGCCGGCTTGAAGAACTCACTGCGCAGGCACGGCGTCCAGCTCTCCTCCGTACTCCCGCTCTACAAGTGGTCCTCGCCCGACGAGACCGAACGGCAGGCCGCCGTCCGCCACTGGAAGCGGATGATCGAGATCACCGCGGAGCTCGAATGCCCTTTGATGAACTCGGAGTTCAACGGCCGCCCCGACCGGGCTGCTGAGAGCGAGGCCGCCTTCTGGCGTTCCATGGAAGAACTGCTCCCCGTCTTCGAACGCGAGGGCATCGCCCTCAACCTGGAGGCGCACCCGGACGACTTCTGTGAGGAGAACACACCGGCGGTCGACCTCGTACGCGCCGTCAACAAGCCCTGGGTGAACTACCTCTACTGCGCCCCGCATTCCTTCCACCTCTCGGGAGCCTCGGACGTCGGCGCGGACATCGCAGCGATGATGCGCTACGCCGGCGACAAGCTCCAGCACGTGCACATCGCCGACTCCTTCAACCACAAGGGATCCTCCGGCCTGCGCTACATCCTCAACCCACCCGGCACCACGGCCCGTATCCACCAACACCTCGACATCGGTCAGGGCGAGGTCGACTGGGACGCCTTCTTCGGCACGCTCCGGGAACTGAACTTCGACGGCGTCGCCACCGCGTGCGTCTTCGCCTGGGAGGAACGCGCCAAGGGTTGCTCCGCGTTCATGCTGGACCGCATCAGCAAGGAGCTATCGGCTTAACGCGAGCGACCCACCGTGCCCCGG
>NZ_JBHVST010000054.1:0-78803 GCF_042885015.1 Streptomyces sp. NPDC058086
GTGAGGAAGCCCCGCACGCCGGGCTTTTCCCCCGCAACAAAAACCACCAACACTACGGGCAGGCCGCCGCGCACACGAGGCGGCGGGTCCGAGGGCTACTCGGACCGGCCGCTTCATGCGGGGATCATCCAACACCGGTGCTCTCATGCCCAGTCGAGCCCGAGCTCGGCGAGCGCCTGGAGCTTGACAGCGGTGAGCTTGCCGCGCTTCGACTTTGTGTTCGACAGGAACGCGGCGAGCTTCACTTCAGTTCCGTCCTCCAGCCGTTCTTGCGGAGCCCTTCGTTCAGAGCTTGCCTATCGGGAGGCTGTACCGGCGGGGGTCCGGTCCTCGCGGTCACTGCGGTCTGACGGACCCGGGTCGTGTGGGTGCGGGGGGATGCGCTTGGTGTTCCATGCGCTGTACAGCCCGGACAGTGCGGTCGCGAGAGTCACTAAGGCACTGACCGGGATGCCGCTGAGGAGCAGTAGTGTTCCGGTGGCCAGGACGGCCAGGAAGGCGATCATGTCGAGGTGGCGGCTGCTGAGGGGCTTGCGGTTCGTGTTCATGTGGTCCTGCCTTTCAAAGAAGGCTCCCGCTGGCCGGGGGCGTAGTTCGGTTGTAGCCGCCGCAGGCCGGGTTCATGGCCGGGCTTTTTCCACGCATCCGCCAGAGGCCAAAAGCGCTGGTCAGGAATTTTCAACAGAGCGGTACAGGGGCCGATTGATCTACCAGGACGACCGACGAAGGGCTGGGGCAGGCCCCCTCGGCGGGGGTATCCTGAAGCTGTGTCAGGACACGGGGGCGCCTCCGCGGAAGACGGAGCCATGGACGGCCCGGCGGCACGGCCGAAGCGAGGACGGCCCCGCAAGCCACTGGACCGTGCGGGCCTCGATCCGCACCTGCGGGTCCTCGCGGATGACCTTCGCGGGTTGGTGGACCGTCAGTTCGGGTCCTACACAGAGGTCGGAAAGAAGATCTACCGCTCCCACGAGGCGGTGGCGAGCGCGTGCAGGGGGGGAGGAACTCAAGTCGCGTGCCCTTGTCGTAGCCGTGGCCACGGCATGCGGCGGTGCCGAAGAGGAGTGGAATCTCAGGTGGGGCCTGACCTACCTGAAGCTGGAGGAAGCCGGACGGCAGAAGCTGCTGCCCAAACGCGGTGAACCACTGGACCGTGCGGCCTTGCAGGAAGCGGCTGTTGACGCCGAGATACTCCTGCGCGCGATCGAAGTCAGGAAGTCGGAACTCCACCAGCTCGCCTTACTCAAGGCCGAACCGCTGCTGGCAAAACTCGATGAGGACCTGCCGACGACAACGGAGAAGAACGGCCGGAACGCGGCGGAGTGCTGGGTGGACCTGACCGACTACCTGCGACGACTTGTCCTGCTCTTCAGCCCAGACCCCATCGAGACCGACAGCCGCGGCCACGCGGATCTCACCGTCGTCCTGGACCGGCTCGCCGGATTCTCCACGCAGACCGGCGTCAAGGAATGGACCGCACTCAGCGTCCAGATCCGCTCTGCTTACGAACTGGCCCAGCACACCGGCTGGTACGCCATGGATTCAGGACCAAACGTCTACGCCTCCTACGGGGACGAGTTCGCCCGCTACCGCGTACAGGCCGGCCGCAAGGCGTCGCAGCTGGCGCGGGCCAGCGCCTACCTTGCTCCTGAGGCCGAACTCGCCCCCGCGGCAGCCATACGTCTCGACCGGTACGACCCAGCGCGCAGCGACTTCCGCGCAAGCGCCATCGTGGGCGTGTTCATCGGAATCGCGGTCACCGTGGCCCTCTGGCTCCTCGACGTCTCCGCGTATGCATGGGAGATCTGGGGCTACACCGCGCTTGTCGTGCTGCTCCCTGTCGTCGCCGGCTGCGCTATTGCGATGAGGCACGCCCGACGGGAGTGAACGTCGCAGACCCCATCCGTCAGCGCTCTCCACTTCCTGGTGCGCCCCCTTCAACCACCGTCCCAGCCTGGCGGTGGCTGCTCTCCTGGGACGGGGCAGCGCCTGGAGAGGCTGCACGAGATCGCGCGAGGGAGCTGATCATCTCGCCGGTCGGTGTGGAACCTCGGCGCGCATGCCCGCATCTGGTTGTCCGGTGAGGCAGGAGCGGCGGCACTCGGCCCCGCGGGAGTTGCGTCGCTCTGGGGGAGATCTCATGTCACGGCGGACAGCGACGGTCTGCACGTTCGGCCTGGTGATGCTGCTGGGTGCCGCCGCCTGCGGTCAGAGCGACAGCGCCTCCGGGACCCGGATCGCCGCATGCCAAACGCCCCAGCTGAGCTGGAAGATGACCCTTCTCCCGGGCAAGCTGCACAACACGCCGACGGCTACGCTCAGCGCCGCGCACAAGGGATCGAAGCCCTGCGCCTTCGACGGCTACCCGGAGCTCAGTGTGTACGTCGGCAAGGGGCCGTCGGCCGACTCCAAGCCGAAGAAGTCCACGCCGGGCCATCTGGTGCTGAAGCCGGGCCACAGCATCGCGATCCCGGTCTTCTACGACGCGATCGGCTCTCCGTCCGGGTCCTGTGAGGTCATGGCCGAATACAACCCTCGCGTCGACGTACGGCCCCCGCACCCCGCGGCGCACGACTACGGCTCCCGCGTGCAACTGACCGATGCGAAGGGGCACCACCTGCGGGCACAGGTGTGTGACCTCGACATGCTGCTGGGGGCACCCCAACTGCACTGACACAAAGCCGGATAAACGGTGTGCATTCGCGCGCCCACCATGCGATCATGACGGCTGCGACCGCTGACCACGGTCGATCGAAAGCCGCCGTACGGCGGCACGGGGGGAACACATCGGGGGTTGCTGTTGCGCGCGGTGAGCGCGGAGCAGGTCGTCGGCGGAAGACCACGCGTCGGACTCCGCAGCAGTGTCACGCCTGCTGTCCCGTAGCAGGCGCCTGCCCTTCGGGTCCTGGTGCCGTCCGGCCTGCCTCTTGGAGAAACCTGAATGCAGAAGCCTGAGTCGCTCCGCAGACGAATACGTCTCGGCGTCTCGGGGCTGTCGCGGTGCTGGGCGCCGTGGTGATGCTGGGCAACGCCGCTGCGGCCCAGGCCGGTACCGCGCCCCCTGTCCCCGCCACCCCCACGCCGACCGCGTCGGGGCCCTTGCAGAGCGCTGTCCCCGCGTCGAAGCCGCCGACCAACCCGACTCCCGCAGACTCGACCGGCCCGTCCGCCGAGCCCTCGGCTTCGGACGCGGCGGTGCTGGCCGCCGATGACGACTGGACGGTCGAGGACGCCATCCGCTTTTGGACTCCCGAGCGCATGGACTCGGCCACCGACCCCTCGGGCCGTACCGCCCCGCCGGAGGGATTGACGGGGGCACCGCTGCACGGCCAGCGTGGTGCGCAGCGGGGGGCACAACCTGATCCTCACCGCGGGGCACTGTGTCGGCTCGAATTCCATGTTCGTGCCCATGCACGACCGCACCAAGACTGCGGCCGCGCAGCCGTACGCGGTCTGGGCGGTCGACAAGTGGTTCCGCGACAAGGGGGCCACCTGGGACAAGGCCAAGTCCTCCGACCTGGACTGCGCCTTCGCGAGCCTGAAGCCGAACGGCCGTGAGAACGTCCAGGACGTCGTGGGCGCCAACACCCTGGCCCGCACACCCGGCTACGCCAACAAAGTGACCGTCAGCTGCTCTACGTGAGACGGGGCGGCACCGAGCATGAGTGGTGGGTGGTCTGTCGGGGACGTGGTCAAGCCAAGAAGCCCCGCCCGGGAGATGATCGCACCGTCCATGTATCTGGGTGACATGGGTCAGCCGGCAAGGCCGAGCCGCGGACGCCGTCGATCAGGCCACCGAGCACGCCCGCACTGAAACCGGGGTGCGGGGGTGCCGCCACGCTGCGAAACTGCCACGATGATCACCATGCCTGCCGCCGTGCTGGACTCGTTGCACGGACTCGCCTTCGGGGACGCATTCGGCGACCGGTGGTTCGCCATCCTGCGCCGGGACGGCCCGGCGGCCCTGGAGACGCGGACTCTGCCCGCGGAACCGCTGTGGCGGTGGAGTGACGACACCGCCCAGGCGGTCGTCCTTGTCCAGGAACTTGCCGTGGGCGGCGGCGCCGTCGACCAGGACCGCCTCGCCGGGCGCTTCGCGGCCGCCTACGCCGACGACACGCATCGCGGCTACGGAGCCTCGATGCATGACGTGCTCCGCCGGATCGGTGCGGGCGAGTCCTGGCGGGAGGTGGTCGCTGGGCAGTTCGGCGGCCAGGGCTCCTGGGGCAACGGTGCAGCGATGCGCGCCGCGCCGCTCGGCGCCTGGCACGCCGCCGACCTCGACGCGGCCGCCGAGCAGGCCGCCCGCCAGGGCGTGGTCTCGCACCACCACCCGGAGGCGGTGGCCGCGGCGGTGGCCGTCGCCCTTGCCGCCGCCCTGGCAACCAGAGGCCGGGGCGAGCCCGCTCCGGCCCGCCCGGATTTCCTTCACGCCGTCGCCGAACGCCTCCCCGACAGCGACGTCCGGTCGGGAGTGCGGGTCGCGGCCCGGATGTCGGAGCGCACCTCGGTCCGGCACGCCGCGGAGGTCCTGGGCTCCGGCTACCGGATGTCCGGGCCCGACACCGTCCCGTACGCCCTGTGGTGCGCGGCGAGTCACCTCGACGACCTGCACGAGGGCCTGTGGTTCACGGTCGCCGGACGCGGCGACATCGACACCACCTGCGCCATCGCGGGCGGGGTGATCGCCGCCCGAACGGGAGTCGCCGCCCTTCCCCCTGCCTGGCACGCCGCCCGCGAACCGCTGCCCCCGGTCGTGTCGGAGTGAGCCTTCCCCGGGCGCCTGCCGTAGCGCAGGCTCGGCGTAGCTGGGCAGGTGGAAGACCCGCAGTCAGTCCCGGTGCTCCTCAGCGAAGTCCTTGTCGTTTTCGAGCGGGCGGACCGGATGATCACCCGTCCGGGTGTTCTCCGGACGGCGGAACGGCCTTCGCGTGATCCTGAACTCGACCAAGAGGAAAAGGACTTGACGCGAAGTCCGTAGTGGTGAGTGTGGTGGAGCAGGGCGTGCACCGCGATCCGCTCGCGGAACTGTCACGCTTCCGTGGGGTCTTCTACGACTGCCTGACCGGGCGGCGCGACGCGCTGTTCGAGCCGACCGACGTGCTGCTGTGCGCCGATGGGCCGGTGAAGACGCTGGTGGACCTGGCGCTGGCGCCGAGCACCGGCATGGGCACGGCGCTCTGTACGGCGCGCTGAACTGGGGTCGCGTGGACGTCGAGCGGCTGCGGCCCGCTCTGGCCAGCCTGCCGTTGCCGCGTGCCGCCGACGGCCGCCTGGTGCTCGCGGTGGACGTCTCCCCGTGGCTGCGGCCGGACGCGGCGACCTGCCCGGACCGCTCGTTCTGCCACACCTACGGCCGCGGCGACGCCAAGCACGGCCGCACGTCCTGGACGGCGATCGTGGATACCGGGCGGCTGGAGCCCGGCGCCGACCTCGCCGCCGTCACCACCACCCAACTCCGGCCCTTTCAGCTTGTTGATCGCGTGGCGAGGTATGCGTTCCAGTCGTGGGCGGCCCGCCGGGTCCAGTTCAGTCTTTGATGTCACTCAAGTGCTGCGGGGCCGCCTGACGATCCGCGGGGTGGGAGTCCTTCGGCACTGTCAAAGACGCGCGGGAGCGGACTGTCCCCGGCCCCCGCCAGCGCGGCTGCGGGCCTTCGCCCGGAACCGGCAACGTGAAACCATCAAGCGAAAACCGAAACGAGCGGCGACGACGGCCGCACCTTCCGGCGCGAGACCGAGCAGTTCGTCAACGAGATCGCCCAAGGGCTCCGCACGTTGGACGCTGGTGTGGGCTGGTTCTCCGACCTCGCCCCGACACGCCAGCAGGAGGTACTGCAGAAAGCCGCCAGCTATGCGATGCAGGCGCACATTACAGCTGCGGACGGCCGTGCGGGCGTGGCGCGGTCCGGTGTGAAGCCCACGGCTAACCCCTCGGTAATGATCTGCATGGACCCGCCCCGCCACGGGTTCGCGATACTCCCCGCCGCCGAACACGTCAAGGCATTCCGTGTCCTCGTCTCCGTGTTCGCCATTGCCGACACTCGCCGCCGCGAGACGTACGGCAAAGGCACCTGCGGACATGCATGGCACAACCTGACAGCGGCAACCGAGCAGCCGTAGCATCGGCCACTCTCAATCCGCGCGGCCACCGGAAACAGTCAGGAATAGCAGGGGGCGGGCCAAATCAGCCCAGCGCTGATGGGGATTCTTGAAAATCGGCCATTGTCGCTCTTCGCCCCACTCTGTCGCTGGTTGAACGGTGTGGGGAAGATGGGCGTCGAAGAGCATGCGTGGGCCCCACCCACCGGCGGTCGGCGGGGCCCAGTGATGGTGAACCTCAGCTGCAAATCAACTGATCCGCCGGCACTTCGAACTCGATGTGTCCATCGATCGATTCGAGTCCCCAGGGGGCAACGGAGACCTTGACGGTGCCCGAAGTCGCTGTGCTGTCGCCGGGGGTCAGGATCTCGCAGAGAATTTGGACCGCATCGGCATAGCGGGAGTCGGGGCCCGGCCGTCCCCTCCGGCGAAAACAGGCCATTTGTCGACGAAGGCCACTGCTGCTCAGAGCCTGTTTCCGGGCTTTCGATGCAGGTCAAAGCCGTGATCGTGCGTGACGGCGGCTCCGCTGGTGGCTTGGGCGGGGAACTGGTGACAGGGATTGTGTCGATTTCGCCGGGGGCTGTTCGTGTAGGGGGTGAGCCGGGCCGCGGAAGAGCGGTCCGCAGAGGATAGGGGCAGATCATGCGGTCGATCACGGCGACGATGTCGGTCACCCTCGATGGAGTTGTCCAGGGCCTTGGCCGCCCGGACGAGGACACCCGCGGCGGATTCGCCCACGGGGGCTGGGGCGGGCAGTACAACGACCAGGTCATGGGCCAGGAGATGGGCAAGAGCATGACCAAGCCCACCGACATGCTCTTCGGCCACCGGACCTGGCAGGACTTCATCAGCGCGTGGGCAGGAGCGACCGACGGCAACCCGTTCACCGCGCACATGAACGCGGCCACGAAGTACGTCGTGTCCAGGGCCCTCAAGGACGCCGACGCCTGGCAGAACTCGATCCTGCTGAGCGGGGAGGCCGTCGAGACGGTGGCCGACCTCAAGGCCGGCCCCGGCAACGACCTGTCGATCATCGGCAGCGCCTCGCTCATCCGCTCCCTGCACGCCGCCGGCCTGGTCGACCACTACCAGTTGCTGATCCACCCGCTGACCCTGGGCAGCGGCACGCGCTTGTTCGAGGGCCCCGCGCCGCTCACCGAGTTCGAGCTGACCGACTCCGTCACCACCACCAAGGGCGTGATCATCGCCCGCTACTCTCGCCGATAAGACCCGCTACTCTCGCCGATCGGCGAGGAGCCGTGCCGCAGTATCTGCTCTCGATCTACCAACCGGACGGCACACCGCCCGGCGCCGAGACCCCGGCAGCGCCCCGGCCCCGTCCTTCAGGCGCCAGTTCCACACAAGGGGGCTGACAGGGTTGGGCGCGGCGACCTGATACAGATGGAGATCGTTGGGCAGTGTCCAGGGCGCTCCAGCGTCAGCACTGGGGCGCCGGACGGGGCCTCGGTGCAGTCCGGGGCGTGGACGACGCCCCGGCCGGAACCGCGGCCGCCGCCCAGCTTCCGCAGGACCCGGCCGGTCGGCCGACGCGGCCCGAGAATCTGCCGACGCGGCTCGCCACGATCCGCGCCCTGGTCCAGGAAATGCCGTCCGTCGTCACAGCCCAAGCCCTGGGCTGCACCCCGGAGTGCGCCGCCATGCCATTGCGGCCGGAGCCCCTGGGCCGCCTACCCCTCCTACCGGCGTCATCCCCACCAACTCACGACGTCGTGATACGGATGCCGCGCTTCGGCACGATGCCAGGGTCTCCCACTCTCGGATCGTGCGGGGCGTTCCTCACGGTCATCGGCGCGGCTTCGGCTCCACTGGCGCGATGAGCCTGGCCCGCCCCGGGTACCGTGTGAACATGCCCACTTCCGCGGAGCTGCGTCGGATGCGCCGGATTCACCGCTGGATGGAGATCATCCTGCCGGGGGTGATCCGGCGCATAATCAACGGCCGTGCGCCGCAGCCCGGTTGGCTGCCTCGCCGCCAGCTGACGGTGGTGTCGGGTGACGTCGACCTCGGCGCGGATATCGGCGCAGTCTGGCTGGTGTGGCGCCCCAGGGCTGCGAAAGCCGAGACGCACACCGCGCTCATGGAGCTCCGCGGTGAAAAGTGGCAGTACACGGGCGGTGGCAGCAGTTCAGATGGCGACCTGCCTGCGGGAAGGCTGGCGGCGGCCCAGCCAGGACAAGTCGGCATGATCGAGCTCGGCGGAGGTGCAGGTGTTCTGAGCCGTGCCTACCGCCTGCGGCATCCGCATCCGCGCTCGATCGGGACGGGCTCCTGGATCGGATGCAACGAGCTCCAGGTGGCCGCGGAGGTGGACCATCTCCTCCTCGGCGAGCGACGGATCGAGGTGTCCGCGAACAGCGGCCTCATTGTCGTCTGGAAGTCCCCGTCCACAGGCCGCGGGGGGATACGACCACTCATCGTGGCCGTGGGGCGCGACGGCTCGGAACTCTCCAGGATCGGCCCTCACGACAGCGTGGACAGCTACACCTGGGCGAGGTTGAGCGAGCAGTAGGAGCCAAAAGGTGGACTCTGTGTGGGCTGTTTGACCTGCGGTCCTGCAAGTTGGGTGAGACTGCCGCCGGTGCGGTGAGAACGCCTATGGTGGCGGCGGTGCCGGGGGAGTGTGCAGGGAGTTGATCATATTGCATCTCGGGGAACGCTTCTTCCCAGACGTCCTTGATGGCCGTGGTGATGAGCTTGCGGAGTACTGGTCACAGCGCAAGCAGGATGCCCTTGTTGAGGAAGCGGCACAGGTCGTCACGCATGCCTTCGGCGAGCACGGTTTTCCATAGGCTCATGCGCTGGCGGGGCCGGTCCAGATCGAGGATGCGCAGTCCGGAGCACGCGATATGCAGCGGCAGCTCCACCATCCCGTGCTCGGGTCCGGCCAGCTCGTTGAGGCTGGACGGCAGCCGTTGCTTGTACCTCGCTCGCAGCAACGATGCGACGGAGCTGGGGTCGTCGTGCACGGTGTCCATCTTCTCTGTGCGCTGGCTCTGGGCTGCACAAGCTGCTGTGCCTGGTCGGCGCGCCGGCCACGCGGCGGGGGCGGCAGCGGAGGGCGAGCGGGGCTCGCTGGCGGGCGGAGGCTACTCCAGGGCGGCGATGAAGTGACGACGTAGAGCAGCGGCGAGCCGTTGAGGAAGGGCTCGCCCTCGGGGCCTGCACTGAGGTCTCTAACCAGTACGCGCCCGGCAACTCGGCAATCACCGCACCTGACTGCCCCGCTCTCCGCACCTATACCAACGCGCCCGAGAGCATCGGCAACGGCCACCACCCACCACGGGAACCGGGCGCAATCGAGCAAGCAAGCTTCCGGAGCCCATGAGGGTCCGGCTGGTGCCAGCCACCTTCTCGCTTGCGTGCAGCTACTACTCGGACCCCGAGATCCGGCTATGGCCTCCTCGACATCCAGCACATCGACGAGTACGAGATCGACGGCATCCGGATGCGGTTCCCGGGCCCGTCACGCACGTGCGCTATGTGAGCTCCGAGGAGTTCACCAACGAGTTCATCAACTCCACCCGGGACGGCAAGGGCGACAGCTTCCGCAAGCGGTACGGGGAGATGGACATCCTGTGTCGCGTCCACCCTCGGCACCACCGTCCTCACCCGGAGACCTACGTCGAGTCCTCCGCCGAGAACAGCTCGCTCCGCAACCACAAGGACGACAAATACAAGGACGACGGCCTCGTGTTCCTGAAGCCGATGCCCGACATCATCGTGGCGAAGTTCGAGGACTTCACCGAGAAGATCTTCACGAGGTTGGTGTCGGCGTAGCCAGTTCTCCGCCGCTGAGAAAGACGAGGCGCAGATATGCCTGCGCGCCGCGAAGGGTGCAGGTCATCGACTCCGACTACGTCACCAACTGCCGCAAGGAGATGGTGGAGCGCACCGCCGACATCGAGCATGGTGCGCACCGTGGGCATGGGCGTCAGGCACGTCATGGCTTCGCTCACTTCCAGTGACAGCGTCTGTCGATGAGTTGCAGCAGCGGTTGGCGATCCAAGGGCTCTCGGATGTTCATGAGAAATGACGCCGATGCAGTGTCCGGGCTCGGGTATGGACAGTGTGCAGGCTGCGGCTATCGAGGGCGGGCGTTGCCAAGGGTCGACCACACCTGAGATCGGCGTGGCCTGGTGTCGTGGGGCAGGCGGTCAGCGCGCAACTGCCCGCATCCAGTGAGGACGTTGGGGAGGACAGGTCCGCGTGCTCCTGTGCTCTGCCTCCATGCCGGTCTGCGCACCTCGCGGGCCGAAGGCAGAGAGTCGCACGGCCGCGCCCGCCGGTTCCCGCGACCTTCACCGCCCTCGTGTGACAGGTCGCGTTCAGCGGCTGACTGTCCCGACATGGACGAAGAGCGCGGTGAGGACGGCCGCGAGAGTCATCGCCATCGCAGCCGGGACCCCGAGAACTCGCCGGTCCGCGGGCCCCTGCTGATGGGCGAGTGTGAGCGCCACCCACGCCGCCTGCGTGAGTACGCCGCCAACGAAGGCGAGCAGCAGCGGCATGATGCCGTCCGGAATGGGCAAAGCGCTCGCCACGAAGGCTCCCGCGACCGGGCTCAAGCAGGCCAGCCCGATCCACGGAGCCACGCGCCGCCTCGGTTGCACCCCCAGCAGAGCGGCCAGCGCCAAGCCCTCGCTGGCCGCGTGCACGAGGAGCGCCGCCACCACGGCGACCGAGGCGGTCAGCGCCAGGGTCGACCCCTCCAGGAAGCGGTGCAGAGCGAGCCCTGATGCCGCGCCGACGCCGCCCGCACGACCTGGCTTGCACGGGCAGCCGATACGGACCACGGCACCCATCACCCCGTACGAGGCGAGCGCGGTGACCGGCACCGCCCACAGCGGCACGCCGGCCTCATGGGCCTCGTCCCACGCGTCGGGCAGAAGGTCGAGAACCGCAATGATCAGCAATATCCCTGACACGGCGGCCAGCAGAAGCGCCGACCGGCCGGATCCGCGCCGTGCCAGCCAGGCGCCCACGACAGTGGCCACAGCCACCAGCACCACGGCCACCAGCGTTTCGGTGGAGGGCAGCTGCCACCCGGTTGCGTCGTCAGTGTGTGCGCCTGCTGCGTAGAGCACGGAGGACATGTCCCCTCCCTCCGAGGGTGGCGGGCTTACGTGCGCGGTGCCCGGGCGAACCGGCTCCGTCGGATGTGCTCGGATGCGACCCGCCGCTGCGCCGATATGTGCCGCCAAATCCTCGGCGCACTCCGCACATAGCGGCCCCCGAGCCGAGTCGGAACAGCACGACCTTCAGCAGGCCCTCGCGGAGCACAAGCGGTCAGCTGCGGTAGCAGTACGAATCCGAGGAGGCGTCGCCGCCTTGCAGGCGCGTCTGGTGCACGCGCAAGCCCAGGAAGTCCGGGCCGTGCGGGTAGAAGCGGCTGTCGACGGAGAGCCCGCCGTGCGAGGTGTCGGCGTCGAGTTTGACCATCCACGGGTCGATGCCCGCGGGATAGAACTGCGCGTCCCAGGTGCTGTACAAGGAGTTTGTCAGGTACACGCGCCGCCCATCGCGGCTGAGCTCGACCATCTGCGCTCCGCCGGTCAGTGGAGTGTCCGGCTCGGCGGGATGCGGCTGTCGGCTGACGATGCCGCCAAGACGCACGGACGCGGTCTGCCTCGGATGGAACGGGTCGCTCACGTCGTATTGGTGCAGATCGCCGGTTCCCCATGTGGATACGTACAGCCATTGGTCGTCCACCGACAGGTCGATGTCGGTGATAAGCGGGGGAACGGCGCCGAACGGCTGCAGCGCCGGAGGCAGGTCCTCCGTTTGCGCGGGCTCGGCAGGGATGGTGATCACCTTGCGGACCACGAAGTCCTCGCCCTCCCGGTTCCACAGCCACACCGACGCCGACAGGTCCTCGACGTTGACCACGGCGTGTGCGAACCCCCACGTTGCCTCGGGGTCGTGCGCTGGACGCAGCTCCAGCACCATCTGGTTCTCGTCCCCCAGATCGACGCGCTGCAGGTGCCGACCGGAGTCCAGCTCCCAGAAGTGCAGCGAGTGGCCGTACTGGCGATCCAGCAGCAGTTCGGGGACGAGGCCGTCCTCGTACATCGAGGGGGCGCCCCACTCGCTGGTCACGGCGATGTTCTGGCGCAGATGCCACCAGAGGTCGTAGGCGAACCGCTGCGGTCCGCGGTCACTCTCCCAGGCGCGCAGCACTTCGAAGCTTTCGTGGTCCAGCAGCGCGACGCCGCCAGGCCCGTCCGCACCGTCCGCGCCGCCCAGGCAGGACAGGAACACCCCGTCGGGACCGCAGTGGAGTGTGTGCGGACGTGAGTATTCGGCCTTGGCGGCCAACTCCTCGGACTCGACCACCTTGACCAGGCGCGGGCGGGCGGGATCGGGGCCGGTGTCGAAGATGTGCAGCCGGGAGGAGCGCAGTCCCGGGATGATGAGGTAGCGCCGCGCAGCGTGATGATGACCGGCATGGGCCAGCGCGCTCGAGCAGGCGTTCCAGCCGAAATGGTGCAGTTCGTTGCCCAGGCCGGGCAGCTCGGCGTGGGAGATCACGCGGCCGTATTCGGGGGATTCGGGGTCGGTACCGACGGTGAACAACGCGTCCGCGCGCTGTGCGGTCGGGTCGAAACCGACGACGTAGGCGAGCTTCTCCGGGGGTGCGGCGACGGCATCCGCCGGAGTGCGGTACAAGGTGGGGTCACTGTGGTTGTCGCGTTCGTGAGCGTGCTCAGTCGCCCTCATGGCTGTTCCTTACTCCCGAACGAGAGCCTGGATCCGGGGGACTTCCGACAGGCAGCCGGACTCAACCGTTCGAGATCGATGTGCCGACACGGGAGAGATATGCCATAAAACGAGCGTTTCACAGTCCCGGAGCCCTGCCAAGCCGACAGCGCAGGGGGGCGCGGACGCCTCAACGCGAGGCTCGCTTCAACTCACGACCGCCCTCTCAGCTGGTGGGCTGGGTGGCCGGGGTCAGGGTGGTGTCGAGCCAGTCGAAGGTGATCTGGTGGAAGCGGGACATGGCTCCCATGTGGCAGTGCTCGCCCGCGCCCTCGGTCTCCGGGAGGGTGATCAGGGTGTGCGGGCACGTCAGGGCGGCCTGGACGCGCTGGGGCTGGCCGTGGAAGAACTGGTCGTTCTCGGCGTCCAGGATGAGGGTGGGGCAGTCGATGAGCTGGGCGACGCCGTCGAGGGTGTAGTCGGCGGTGCGACGGATGTAGTCCGCGACCGAGGTGGCGCCGAACGCCCACACTCCGTTGCGCAGGGCCCAGCGGAGCTGGGTGCTGCCCTTCATGAGCAGGCTCGCGACGGGGTTGGCGAGGTCGTCTTGTCCGGTCTCGACCCACTCCCGCAGGAACGGTGGCATGGCCTGGGTGTGGGCGTCGTAGTAGTTGTAGAGACCGTCGTCCAGGATCAGGGCGGCCAGGCGGTGTTCGTGGGCGGCGGCGCGGGCGGTGAGGTAGCCGCCGAGGCTGTAGCCGAGCAGGACGAGCCGGTCGGGGTCGATCTCGGCACTGGTCAGCGCGTAGTCGACCACGGGGGTGACCACGGCCTCCCAGTCCGGGCGGAAGACCAGTGCCTGCTCGCGCAGCGCCGCGCCTTGGCCGGGTCCGTCGTAGGCCAGCACGTTGTAGCCGCGGCGCAGCGCGGCCGCGGCGACGGCGAAGTAGGCCTCCTCCAGCGTGGAGTCGAAGCCGCTGGTGAAGATGACGGTGGGGCGCGGGGCGCCGGAGTCGTCGACGAGGAAGAGGTAGCCGGGCAGGCTGGTGTCCTCGTAGGGGATGCGCACGGCCTCGACGGGGGTGTCCATCAGGGCCGCCGCGGTCGCGAAGGTCTCGCGGGAGAGTGTGGAGAGGAGCTTGACCTCGGGGTCGTCGGCGGGGTCGTCGCGGCGGTAGAACTCTGCGGTGCGGTAGTAGTTCGACGCGCGCAGCAAGGCCTCGCGGGCACTGACCCGGTGCCCGGCCGCCAGGGCGCGGCTGCCGATGCCGTGGACGCGCTCCGCGGTGGCCTTCCACTCGCGCAGCCAGGCCTCCTCGTCGCCCTCACCGATGTTCCGGACGGTGGCCACGACCTCGCCCAGGTCGGCGCCGCCGTAGTTGGCGAACCCGGCCGCGCGCAACGTCTCGAAGGAGAACGACTCGTCCTCGTACAGGAATCGCATGGTGTACCCCCAAGCTATTTGTCGAGACGGAACGGTTGCGTCTCGTCTACGAGAAGACCTTAGCCTCTGCCTAGTCGAGACGCAACCGTTCCGTCTGGTGTAGGTTCAGGGTATGCCCAGCTCGCCCACGTCTCAGAGCCCTTCCCCCGCCCCCGCCCCCGCCCCTGAGCGCCGGCTCCCCGGAGGCCCCGTGCTCCAGGACTCGGTGACCGAGGCGATCTCGGCCGCCTTTTTCGAGGAACTGGCGTCGGGCGGCTACGCGCGGCTCTCCCTGGAAGCGGTCGCCAAGCGGGCCGGAGCGGGCAAGGCCGCCATCTACCGCCGCTGGCCGTCCAAACTGGAGATGACCGTCGCCCTGATCTCCGCGGTCGCCGTGGATGCACCCGAGGTCGCCGACAGCGGCACCCTGCGCGGCGACGTACTTGCCTTTCTCGTCGACATCGCCGACGCGCTGCGCCACCGATTGCCCTCGAAGATCATCCCCGACCTGCTCGCCGAGAGCGCCCGCAACCCCGAGCTGGCACAGGCGCTCCTCGCCGCCGTCCGCGACACCCGCCGCGCCAAGGCCACCCGCCTGCTGGAACGGGCGATCGAACGCGGCGAACTCCCCGCCGACGTGGACCGCGAACTCGCACTCGACTTCCTTGCCGGACCCCTCTACTGGCGCCTCGCGGTCGTCCACACCCCGACCAGCGCCGACTACCTCGACCGCCTCACCGACAAGCTCCTCGCCGCCTTCGCCGCCTGACCACCGGCCCGGCGAGCACCGACATCCCCCAAGCTCCAGCGGTCGAGCGACCATCACCGGCCCGTATGCCGCGAGAGCGGCGACCACACTCGTTCGAGCGGCCCCCACGCACAAACCCGTGGAGCCTTGGCAGCTGCGCTCTGCGCCTCGCGCACCGCACGCTGGACCTCGGCCTCGGTACTTTGCTGCTCGGCACACTGACGGGCAGTCATCTGCTTCTCAGCACGCAGTGCCGCGCGCCCGTGCCGCTGGACGTCGACCGCACCGCGGCGCTCCGCGTCGATGGCGCCGTCCGAAAGCGCGGCGATCGCCTCACGCACCAGAGTCCGGCGGGTGGAGCGGCGGTCTGCCATCTGCTGGTCGGGTGTGGGGTCGATGGGAGCGCGGCTGCCTGGGGCCGTCGTGCTGTCTGCCGGGGGTGCTCTGGCGTGCCCGAACGGCAGCACGGTCGGCGGCCTACTACGTGAACGGCCGCCGCCCAACCCCCACTGTCTCCGACTGTCCAGGTCGGCGTACTGAGAGGGCCGGTGCGTGAGTTGACGCCTGCTCTTCTCCCGCGCCTGCCGGCGCGGCAGGTCATGGATGGTCTGGTCAGTGCCGTCGTCACGCCACTTGTAGAACTAGTACTTCACCGCGCCGGCGGGCGGCAGGTCGTGGGGCAGGTAGTCCCACTGGCAGCCGGTGCGGGACTGGTACAGCAGGGCGTTGAGGATCTCCCGCATCTCGTAGTTGCCCTTGTGGCCGCTGACCGTCCGGCGATGCGACGGGACAGCTCCTGCAAGGCGTCGCCGGTGAGCGGCGGAGCCGTGAGCGGGCGAGATGTCGGCGAGCTCCTGGTACGTGGCGTACCAGGCGGTCTGAGCCTCTACGAGTTCACTAGGGAAGGTGTTGGCATCCACACCATCGATTAGATCACATGTTCGATTCTTGAGGCAAAGGCAGCGTGCCTGAAGCTGTGAGGCTGTTGTGATTGGCGGATGTTCACGTGGTGAGTCCGGCCCGAGTGATCACACGACCTGCTGTGGTCGGGGCTTGAGTTGGCGAGCTGATCGGCAGAGTTGGCGGGCAACCGTTCGGCGCGGTTGCGCCAGCGCCTTCGCGGTCCCTGGAGGCTGTCGTCATGAGGGCACGTGGCAGATGCGAGGGCAGGCGGTGTGCCCAGGTGCCGAGGGCGCCGACGAACGGTAGAACGTAAGGGTGAGGGACGAGAGCAGCCCTGATGAGGATGCACGGCCGCACCGTGTGGCGAGGCCGGGGATCGACTACCAGGCGCTGTTCGCGGTCACCCCCAGCCCCTATATGGTGCTGGGCCCGGATCTGGTGCTCGCCGACGTCAATGAGGCGGCCTGCCGGGTGACCGGCCGTACTCGGGAGGATCTGCTGGGGCGGTACCTCTTCGATGCCTTCCCTGACAATCCGGCGGACCCGGATGCGGAGGGGGTGCGGAATCTGCACGCCTCCCTGCACCGGGTCCTGCGCTCGAAGGAGCCGGACACGATGGCGCCGATGAAGTACGACATTCCCGTGGTCGACCGGCCCGGCGTGTTCGAGGAGCGGTGGTGGTCCGCGATCAACACCCCGGTGCTCGGGCCGGATGGGCAGGTGGAGTGGATCATCCACCGGGGGGAGGACGTGACCTCGTTCATCCTCTCCCACCCTCGCCCGCGAGAAGGCGGGGCGCTCAGCGACGTGGAGGCGATGGAGGTCGAACTGTACGCGCGGGCGCGCGAGCTCAAGCGACTGAACGAGGAACTGGGCCAAGCCCACGCCCGGGAACGCCAGGTCGCCCTCACGTTGCAGGAGGCCATGCTCCACTCGCCCCACCTGGCCCGGCACCGGGACACCGCAGTGCGCTACTTGCCAGCCGCCGGGTCGCTGAACGTGTGCGGCGACTGGTACGAGGTAGTCGACCTGCCCGAGAACAGATTCGCCGTCGCGGTCGGCGACGTCGTCGGCCACGGCCTGGAGGCCGCCGCCGTCATGGGCATGCTCCGCAGCGCGCTGTCCGCCTCCGTCCGGGCCGTCGAAGGGCCCGCGAGGGCCCTGGATGTCCTGGGCCTGTATGCACGCTACGTGGAGGGTGCGCTGGCCACCACCGTCGTCCAAGCCGTCGTCGACACCCACGCTCGCCGCATCATGTACAGCAGCGCCGGCCACCCGCCTCCCATCCTGGTCCACCAAGACGGCACCTGCGACCTTCTCGACCAGGCCACCGACCCTCCGCTGGGAGCCCGCCCCGAACACGTCCCCCGCCCCCAGGCCGACCTGCCCTACACCCCCGGCGACACCTTCGTGCTCTACACCGACGGCCTCATCGAACGCCGCGGCGAGGACATCGACGCCAGCTTGCTACGTCTCACCGACGCGCTCGCCCGCCATGCCCGCCACAACCCCGAACGCCTCGCCGACGCCCTGCTCGCGTACCTCGGCGTCAGCAGTGGCGCCCGCGACGACGTCGCCCTGATCGTCATCCGCCTATGACCCGCGCGCCGCCAGCCGTGCCCCACAGGTGGCGGACCCGCCAACTGGAACAGTTACGTCTGCGGATTTTTGCCTGCCGAACTGGACGTGGCGACGACGGATTCGCCGTCTATCGCGAACAGACTCGCCAAATGCGATGAACAGAACCGCCGTGACCAGCCCGGACGCACCCGCTCGCTCACCAACTACCGTGAACAGTTGTCCCGTCTCGTTTGATCTGGTTCGGAGTCAGGGCTCGGACCTGCGAGGCCCGCGCTATCCGCTCGCGAAACGTGCCGCCAGGTCCATGGCCTCCTGGGTGAGTCTGATGTGCAGGCCGGCGTTGTCCTGCGTCGCGACCTGGGTAAAGCTGCCCTCGTGCCACCAGAACACCGAAGGGCTCAGCGCGCCCGGTGACTGCTCGAAGCCCACGGCGGCGAACCGGGCCATGGCGTGCAGTGAGGGGGCCACGCTCCTGTCGCGGATGACGTGGAAGGCGAGTTGGTGCCGGTGCGGCAGCGTGACCAGGATTCCGTCCGGCGCGGGTGTGTCCTTGGTGTAGCGGCGTACGACCTCGTCGAGGACCAGGGCGAGGCTCGCGATGAAGTACGAGCCTCCCATCAGCACGTCGAAGTGGGAGCCGTCCTTTTCCCTGACCACCTTGTGCCTGTCAACGCGGACGGCCCGTAGGTTCTGGAACGCGCGGTCCCGAAGGGCCGTGATTTCACCCAGATCGGAGAGGGAGTCCGCGGTCAGCATGTCGACGGTTTCCGGGAGGTCGAGCGCCAGCACCTCCAGCAGCCCCGGGACCGATCGGGGACCGTACCCGAAGGCCTTCAGGAGCGCGGGATCGCTGGGAATGAAGCGGGGGTAGAGCTGGGCCAGGAGCCGTTCGTGCGCAGGGCCCTGAGAGCCTGTGGTCCATCCATCGAACGGATGACCCGGTCGACATGTTCGTCTACCAGCGTCCGCCAGCACCGAGGGCCGCGGCTGTCGTGGTGGCACACGGCCGCGAGATTGGAGAGGCCGAAGCGCCAACCCGAGTCCGTGGTCACGCGTCCCGGTTCGACCGTTACCTCGATGCCGCGCTCCGCGAAGGCCTCGCGGACGAAGGTACGCAACCGGGCAGCCTCTGCCTTGGACAGGAACGCGAACTCCCCGTCGCGCGGCAGGTCCACCCCGTCACGACGCTCTCCGCGCCGAAATATCCCCACCAGGCCCCCAATCGCTCGAAGATGCGGATCATAGCCGCGACCGGCCCAGGAGCCTTCTTCAGGTGTTCACGCCCGGTGGGCGGCGGACGCCGACGGCCCCTCTACACCCCCCAGTGACCTGCTTCGACGCTAGGAACCAGATCACCGTTGAGCGGCCCAGAGCAGTCCATGGGTGCCTCGCCCGCTGCCGTACGTCGGTGTTGTCAGGCGGTGAGAAGGCGGGCTTCTGCAGCCGTCCGGCGGTGATCACCGGCGATCTGCACTGCCTGGGCTTCCGCCACGATGCCGCTGTCGAGGCCGCAGGTGCATCGCACCACTGCGTGCCCGGTCGGCTCGTGCTCGGTCCACCCTCCCCGGTGTGGTTTGTTCCGGGTGATGCCGTGTACGACGGTCGTATGTTCCACCATGTGCCCATGCTGGCCGCCGGGGCTCGGCCTGCCAACGCCACGCCCGCCGAACGGGGCCGAACCGCTGCCCTGTCGGCTGCGCACTGCTGGGCGCCGCGCGATCGGGGAGGGCCCGGCAAACGGATATCCTCGCCGTGCCTGATGGAGGTCATGCGGACGGCGCCCGCGTCCTCACGACCTCGCTGCAAGACCACTCCTCGCGCTCATTAGCCGAGCGGTGTGTTCTCGATGACCCGGCCAAGCCAGCCGCGGAGGGACCATCCGCCCCCAGTCACCCAGAGTCTCAGTTCGGAAGATCGCCTATGCGGATCACGGCTGAGCCGGGGTGACGCTGACCTGCGTGTTCCGGGGCGGCTTGCCGGTGTTCCCCGTCGCTCCCCGCAAGTTTCTGCTCGATCGGGCATGCAGGGGGCACGCGTGGCCTCCACCCGCTCTATCGTGTCGTCCGCGTGTGAGTCTCACCCGATGTTGCGGTAGCCACGTACCTCTGACCTGTGGCGCCGCAAATGGATTGCGACAGATCTTGGGTTCTGCGCAGGCGGGGTGACCTGTGATCCTGCACGTCGGATGAGACGACTGCAGGTGCTGTGAGAACGCCTTTAGCGGTGGTGGCGGGTGTGTCGTCTCAGGGTTATTGCCGGCGGACAGCCGCCGCTGGGCGACGGACCGCATGCGCTCCACGAGGCGGCCCATGACGTTCATGGACCGCGACGGGCCCGTACAGCCGGCCGGATGGCGACAGGCGGTCTCCCAGGCGCGCGTGTCGGGAAGTCCGCTTCCCCTGCTGATGCCGGACGGCATGTACGGGATGCGGGGCGATGCGTGCCTGGTGGAGGAGAATACCGAGATGCCTGGCCGGGCCCGTACATCAAGCCGACGCACCGCTGATGATGGGCGAGAAGGCGTACCTCGTGGATTCGTAGCTGCAACCCTGACGGCCCGCGCCGGTGACCAGCGCGTGAAAGCCCCTGCTGGATGGGGGAGACCAACCGGGGCCGTGGATGGTGGCTTGCGGAAGACGGTCGCCTGACCAGCGCAGCGCGCCGTCTGGGCCGTCAGGGCCGGCTCTCTCGTCGCCGGCCTGGCGCTCGTGCCGCAGGCCATCGTTCCTGGCCGCGCCCACGCTGGACCATCTTGGGGCTGGCCTTGTTCTACGACTGACCGGCCATGGCAGCAGGTCGGACGATGCGGTCGAAGTCCTCGGCGCTGACGTAACCGGAGGCCAGTGCCGCCGCGCGCAGTGTGGTGTCCTCGTTGTTGGCCTTGTGGGCGATCGCGGAGGCCTTGTCGTAGCCGATCACCGGCGAGAGCGCCGTGACCAGCATGAGGGACCGGTCGACGTAGCTGTCGATCTGGTCCCGGTTGAGCTGGGTGCCCTCGATGCAGTACTCGCGCACCTTGATGCAGGCGTCGCCGAGGATGGTGGCCGCGTGCAGGAAGTTGTTGATGATGACCGGGCGCATGGCGTTGAGCTCGAAGTTCCCTTGTGTGCCGGCGAAGGCGATGGCCTGGTCCTCAGACAGCACCTGGATGCAGACCATGACCATCGCCTCGCACTGGGTCGGGTTGACCTTGCCCGGCATGATCGAGGAACCGGGCTCGTTCGCCGGGAGGATGAGTTCGTCGAGGCCGCAGCGGGGTCCGGAGGCCAGCCAGCGGATGTCGTTGGCGATCTTCATCAGTGGGACGGCCAGGGCCCTCAGCCCGGCGGAGGCGCCGACCATGGCGTCCAAGCCGCCCTGGGCGGCGAATTTGTTCTGCGCGGTGGTGAACGGGTAGCCGGTCGCGTCGGCGATTTCGGCTGCGACCTGCTCGCCGAATCCGGGTGGGGCGTTGAGCCCCGTGCCCACCGCGGTGCCGCCCATCGCGAGCTCGAGAAGCCCCTCGGCGGATCGGGTGACCCGGTCGATCCCTTGGTGCAACTGGTGGGCGTAGCCGGACCATTCCTGCCCCACGGTGAGCGGGACAGCGTCCTCCAGATGGGTCCGGCCGATCTTCACCACGTCGTGCCACTGCTGCGCCTTGGTCTCGATAGCGCGCTGCAGAGACTGCACGCCGGGCAGCAGGTGCTCGTGGATCTCCTTGACCGCGGCGATGTGCATGGCGGTGGGGAAGGTGTCGTTGGAGGACTGCCCCATGTTGACGTGGTCGTTGGGATGGATCGGTGACTTGCTGCCCAGTTCCCCGCCGGCCATTTGGATGGCGCGGTTGCTGATCACCTCGTTGGTGTTCATGTTGGACTGCGTACCGGACCCTGTCTGCCACACGTACAGCGGGAAGTGATCGTCCAGTTCGCCCGCGATGACTTCGTCGGCCACCCGTTGGATCAGGTCGGCCTTCCAGCCGGGGAGCCGGCCGGCGCGCCCGTTGACGGAGGCGGCGGCCTTCTTGACGTAGCCGTAGGCGTGGTAGACCGCTTTGGGCATCCGGTCGTCCCCGATGGAGAAGTGGATCAGAGAGCGTTGTGTCTGGGCGCCCCAGTAGCGGTCCGCGGGGACTTCGACGGTTCCCATGGAGTCGGTCTCCCGCCGGGTGCCGGTCGTGTGCAGTCCGATGGGGACGTCGAGGATCTTCGGGGTTTCGTCCTGACCGGCCGACCCGGCCCGGTCGGCGGGGGAGTGCGGTGTGTTCATGCTGCGGCTCCGTCCGTGTAGACCGGCTGCCACATGGCCTCCCGGACAGCCTGGGCGGTGTCGACCGGCTTGGAGGTGGCCACGCCGTCGTCAAGCGCCGCTTTGACCACCGCAGTCGCGGTGATCGCGGACGATTCCCGAAGGTCGTCCACGGGCGGCAGCAGCGAGGCGCCCGGCCCCGATGGGTCTACCTGATCCGCCACGGCCTGCGCGGCCGCCAGCAGCATGCCCGCGGTCACCTGGGACGCACCGGAGACAATCGTGCCCAGGCCCAAGCCCGGGTACAGGAGCGCGTTGTTGGCCTGCCCGATCTGGTAGGTGACACCGTCGTGTTCCACGGGCGCGACGGGGATGCCGGTCGCGACGAGCGCCTTCCCCCTGGACCAGGCGATGACGTCGGCGGGCATGGCCTCGATCCGGGAGGTGGGATTGGAGATCGGGAAGATGATCGGCCGCTCGGTGCCCTCGGACATGGCCTCGACGACCTCGCGTGTGAACGCGCCATGCGCGGTGGAAGTGCCCAGCAGGATCGTCGGCTTGACCCGACGAACCGTTTCCAGCAGTGAGATCGCGCCATCGTCCCTCGCCCAGTCCGCGGCCTCGGCCGGGTCGCGCGCGTAGGTCTGCTGGAAGTCGCGCAGGTCGGTCATGTCTCGGGTGAGCAGCCCCTGCTTGTCGACGAGCCATACCTGGGCGGCGGCCTGCTCCGGACCCGCGCCGTCGCGGATCATCGCGTCGCGCAGCTGGTCGGCGATGCCCACCCCGGCGGTCCCGGCGCCGAAGACGACCAGCTTCTGGTCCCGCATCCGCACACCGCTGACTTTGACGGCGGAGAGGGCGGCGGCCAGCGTGATGGCTCCGGTGCCCTGCATGTCGTCGTTGAAGATCCGGTAGCGGCCACCGTACTGCTCCAGGATCCGCCGTGCGTTGCTGGGCCCGAAGTCCTCGAAGTGCAAGAGTGCGTCGGGGAACGTGGACGAGGCGGTCTCCAGGTACTTCTCGATGAATGCGTCGTAGTCGGTGCCGCGGACGCGAGGGTGCCGGTTGCCCAGGTACAGAGGGTCGTCCTGCAGCGACGTGCGGTCCGTGCCCACGTCCAGTGAGACGGGAACGGCGCGGCGTGGGTCAATGCCCGCGGCCGCCGTGTACACCGCGAGCTTTCCGACCGAGATCTGGATCCCTCCCACGCCCCAGTCGCCGATGCCCAGGATCTCCTCCGCGTCCGTGCACACGATCAAGTCGACGTCCTCGGGACCGAGTTCAAGCGTGGCGAAGGCCCTCTCCATGTCATCGGGCTGGTCGATGGACAGGAAGATGCCGCGCGGGTGCCGGTACTCGTGGGAGTACTTCTCGATGGCCTCGCCCACGGTGGGGTCGTAGACGATCGGCAGCAGCTCGGCGAGATGGTCGGCGAGCACCTTGAAGTACAGGGTCTCGTTGCGGTCGTGCAGCTGTTCCAGATACACGTTCTTGGCGAGGTCGCTGCTCTGAAGCTGCATCTGTTGGTAGGCGCGCTGGGCCTGCCGCTCAAGCGTGAGGACTCCCGAAGGCAGGCGCCCGGTGAGGCCGAGGGCGTCCCGTTCCTCAGGGGTGAAGGCCACGCCACGATTACGTAGCGGATCGACGAGGGCGCTGGGGGTGGCCGGGGTCCGCGCGTGGCTTTGGGTCATGAGATTCTCCCTCTCTGTGAACGACGAGTCGTTCTGACCTCGGTGACTACGCGGAGGCACTCCATGGCACGGCCACCGGCAGGGCGAAGGGTGCTGGGGAGGCGGCCGCGCCGTGCCCGCCACACGGACAGCAGCTGCGAACATCGCCGCAAAGATCGCCGAGAGTGTGGCCTGGGTCGACACCTGTGAAGGTCGGAGCGGCCCCGGGGCTCGCGGAATATGAAGGTCTGAGGCTGGCGTCCCGATATGGGCGGGTCACTCGCCAAAGCGCTGCCCGGTGGGCCCGCCGCGCCGGTGGGCGTCTCATCGGTGCCACGGTATGAATTCAGGCTAACTACCAGCCGACGGGCCGCGCGACTTCACTCGTCGGCGCGTCGGATGACCAGCAATGCCACATCGTCCTGGTGGTCCACCGCGACAGCGGTGTCAAGGACGCGGTCTGCGGTCGCTTCGGTGTCCAGCCCGTTGTGGAGGGCCTGGGCCGCCAGCCGTCCACCTTGCTCCAGTCCGGCATCCAGGGGCAGCCCCTGCCCTCGACCACGTCGTCGGTGACCATGACCAGCGCGCTGTCGTGTTCCAGCGCAGGCTCTCCTCGTAGTAGTCGGTGCTGGGCAGGACTCCCTGCACCGGCCCACCCGGCAGATGGCGCGCCGCGTGGCTGCCGTCGTCATGTGCGTGCAGCAACGGCACATGGCAGTCGTGTCGTTGCCATCGCCTGGCAGGTGATGGACCTCACCGAGCGGCTCGAAGAGCGTGACGCCGGAGCCGGGCAGCCAGGGTTGCCCGCTGACTCGCCCGGAGGCCGCGTGGTCGCATCAGTTCGTCACGATGCCGTGCAGGAGCAGGTCGATCAGCCTGGTGGCCAGCGCGCGCTGTTCCTCGCTGGCGGCGATGAGGCTGATTCCGCCGAGGGCCATCAGCACGTCCTGTGCATCGACCCCAGGCCGTGCCACTGCCTGGCCCTCCACGGCGGTGAGCAGGTGGGTGATGGCGCCAGCGAGCAGCGCCCGGGTGTGCAGCTTCTCGCTGTCGTCGGTCAGCACCACGGCCAGCGCGTCAGCCATGCCGTGCTTGGTAGCCATGAAGTCGATGAAGCGCTCCATCCAGGTCCGCAGTGCCTCCACCGGCGGCTGTGCGGCCGTGAGGTGCGGTGCCGCCTCGCACAGGCGCTGCACTTCCTCTCGGTAGATCGCCTCGATCAGGAGTTCCTTTGAGGGGAACCGACGGTAGAGAGTGCCGACGCCCACACCGGCCGCGCGGGCGATGTCCTTGACCGAGGCACCCGTCCCCTCACGGGCGAAGGCGGCCGCCGCCGCCTCCAGCAGCCGATCCTCGTTGCGTTGCGCGTCGGCGCGCAGCGGCCCGCGACGCCGCACTGTGTCCCCCTCATGGCCGGTCACCGCCGACCCCCTTCCTGTCACACTTGCAAAGCGGAACTGGTTCCGCTTACTCTCGGATCCGAACCGGAACCAGTTCCGTATATGAGAGTACGACGGCCCCAGCCCTTGCGCGACCGGCCGTGCGCTCAACGCCCCCATTCCACCGTTTTCTGGAGAGCCCATGGCCGACAACCTCATCACGACCCCGTTCGGTGCACAGACGACCGCCGCCGAGGTGCTGGCCGATATTGACCTCGTTGGCCGACGTGTGATCGTCACCGGGGGAGCCTCCGGCATCGGACGCGAAACCGCGCGTGTCCTGGCCGCTGCCGGCGCCGAAGTGACCATTGGCGTCCGCGGCCTGGCCGCCGGGTCGCAGGTCGCCAAGGAGATCGCCCCGGCAAGCGGCCCGGGAACGGTGCATGCTGCGACGCTCGACCTCGCAGACCAGGCCTCGGTGCGCTCCTTTGTGAAGGCATGGCAGGGGCCGTTGCACGTCCTGGTCCTCAACGCCGGCGTGATGGCCTCGCCGCTGGAGCGGACGAAGGAGGGCTGGGAAATGCAGTTCGCAACCAACCACCTCGGCCACTTCGCCCTCACCACCGGCCTGCACAGCGCCCTGACAGCAGCCCACGGCGCGTGCGTGGTCGCCGTCAGCTCGGTCGGCCACGTCAACGGCGATGTCCTCTTCGACGACATCAACTTCCAGCAGCACCCCTACGACCCGTGGGCGGCCTACAGCCAGTCCAAGACCGCCAACGTCCTGTTCGCGGTCGAGGCGGGCCGCCGCTGGGCGTCCGACCTGATCGCCGTCAACGCCCTCAACCCGGGCCGCATCACCAGCACCCGGCTGGGCCGCCACATCGGGGACGTCTCCAACAGCCCGGCCTCGTTCGACCCCACCAGCACCGACGTGTCCTGGAAGAACATCGGGCAGGGGGCCGCGAACTCGGTGCTGCTCGCCGCCTCCCCGTTGGTTGGGGACGTAACCGGCCGCTACTTCGAGGACTGCAACGAGGCCGGCCCGCACCGGCCCGGTGTGCGCAGGGGGGTGGCGGCCCACGCCGTGGACCCGCACAACGCGGGCCGCCTGTGGCAGATCTCCCTCGACATGCTCGCGACCGCCACTACGACTGCCTGACGAAGCCACCCACCACCGGCACTTCCGATTCCGGCACGTCCTTGGACCACGCCCGCGTGTGCGCCAACTGGGCACGCGAGTCCGCCACCGGACCACCACCCGCCCGAGCTGTCACTGACCCGGACCTGACCGTCCGCGCAGTCACGGGCCCGGATCCATCTCGATCTGAACCAACTCGATCTGAACCAATCGATCTGAAACAAGGAGACAGTCATGTCTGCACGTCTGCGGAACACCGTTGCCCTGGTGACCGGCGCCAGCAGCGGCATCGGCGAGGCGACCGCCCTGAGCCTCGCCGCCGAGGGCGCCAAAGTCGCGGTCGTCGCCCGGCGCCGCGACCGGCTCGAGGAGCTGGCCGGAAAGATCCGCGCCGAGGGCGGGGCGGCGCTCGTGGTGGAGGCCGACATCCCGGATCAGGAACAGGCGACGGCCGCCGTGGAGCGTGTGGTGGCCGAACTCGGCCGCTTGGACGTCCTGGTCAACAATGCCGGTGTGGGAATGGCCGGACCAGTCCTGAACGCGCCGGCTCAGGAATGGGAGCGCATGCTGGCGGTGAACCTACAGGGCCTGCTGCATGTGACCCACGCGGCGCTGCCGCATCTGCTGCGAGCGGCGGAGGACTCGCCCCGCCGGGTCGCGGACCTGGTCAACATCAGCTCCACCGCCGGGCGTGTGGCCCGGCCCGGCACGGCGGTGTACAGCATGACGAAGTTTGGCGTGAACGGGTTCACCGAGGCCCTGCGCCAGGAGGTCATGCGCCAGCGACTGCGCGTGAGCGTGATCGAACCGGGGACGGTGGACACCGAGTTCGTCACGCACTCGCGGGACGACATCAGGGCGTCGCTGGACCGGCAGTTGGCCGGGATGGAGATGCTGCGTCCCGAGGACATTGCGGACGCGGTCTCCTTCGTCGTCACTCGCGACCGCCGGGTCTCCGTCAACGAGGTCCTCGTCCGCGCTTCCGAGCAGACCTGGTAGGTCCCGCGGTAGCACAAGCCTGCCGGATGTCCCTCGACACGCTCGCGCCCACCACTGCGACTGTCTGGTGGCGCCACCCGCCACCAGACACCCCTGAGGTGCGGGGCTTCGGTGACACGGTCAGAACCCGTTGACTTCCACGACAGCCGCCGCGAAGCCTTGTGGGTCCTCCTGCGGAACGTTGTGTCCTACGTCCAGGGTCCGGTGCTCGTATTTTCCTGCGAACTTCTTGCGATAAGCCGATCCGTTTCCCGGAGGCGTGAATGGATCGTGTGCTCCGTCGATGGTGATCGTCGGCACCTTGATGACCGGTGCCGCGGCGAGACGTTTTTCGAGGCCGTCATACCGGCGTTCACCCTTTGCGAGGCCAAGCCGCCAGCGGTAATTGTCGATCACGATACTGACGTAGTCCGGATTATTGAAAGCCGCTGCCGTGCGATCGAAGGTCGCATCGTCAAAATTCCATGTCGGAGAGTTGAACTTCCAGACCAGTTCGGCCAAATCGCGTCGGTACTTTTCGAGGCCGCGTACACCCCTTTCGGTAGCAAAGTAGTATTGATACCACCATGCCCATTCACTCTTGGGAGGCGATGGCATCTTGTTGGCTTCGATGTTTGTGATCAGATAGCCGGTCACGGATATCAGCGCTTTGCAGCGCTCCGGCCAGAGCGCCGCTATGATGTCGCCCGTCCGCGATCCCCAGTCGTATCCGGCGAGGATGGGCCTGTCTATCTTGAGGGCGTCCATCAGGGCTATGATGTCGACAGCGAACGCCGACTGTTGCGCGTTCCTGGGTGTTTTGCTCGAAAGGAATCGCGTTGTGCCATGGCCGCGCAGATAAGGGACGACCACCCTGAATCCCTGCGCCGCGAGCAACGGCGTGACCTCAACGTAGCTGTGAATGTCGTAGGGCCAGCCGTGCATGAGGATGACGGCCTGGCCGTTCGCAGGTCCGGCTTCGACGTACCCCACGTTCAGATCCCCGGCATTGATCTGCTTCACCGGGCCAAAGGATGTCGGCTTCGCAGAACCAACCGTGGGATGAGCCCCAGGTTGCCCCGATTCGGACTGCGCTTGGGCGCTACCTCTCATACCGAACTGGCCCGCCACAGCAGCCACGGCTGCGGCGCCGAGGAATTGGCGACGGCTGTGCGTGGACCCAGGCATTTCCATCGGTGAATCTCCTTGTGCGAGGCAGCACCGGCAGGCCACGGAGGGCGTTACACCGAATGAATGAGCCGACAATCGGATGTGCCTGATGCTCGCGGCCGGGGGCCTGCATAGGCAGCCCTCGTGCTAACGCCTCTCCTCTGCCATGCAACACCCGTCGGCGTAACGCCGCAACAGTGGTGAGCCATGCCCGATCGCTCCGCTTGCCGTGAAAGGGAATCCGGTGAGTCGTCGAACGTGGTCCAGGAGAACTCAGGGTACGCCTCGTGCAGTAGTTACTGACCTTTTCGGATTGGCTTCGGGTGGGGGCCTGACTGCCGAGCGGCGGGCTGCGCGTGAGGTGCTCCGGCTGGAGGCCGGAGAGAGGTTCGCACGTGGTGACAGAACCTCGGATATCGCCAAGGACCTGCGGGTGAGCGAGCGTTCAATGGAGCGCTGGCGACATGACTGGCGTGAAGGCGGGATGGCGGGTCTGAAATCGAAGGGTCCGGCGAAGTTGCCGAAGTCGTCGGATGAACGCTTCGCCAGACTCGAGGAAGAGTTGGCCAAAGGTCCGGCCGAACATGGCTGGGAAGATCAGCGGTGGACGTTGCAACGCGTCCAAACGGTGATCGGCCGCCAGTTCCAGATCAGTTGCTCCCTTGCAGGCGTGTCGCGGCTCCTGCATCGCCAGGACTGGTCCTGGCAGAGCCCGGCCCGCCGCGCGCTGGAACGCGACGAACATGCAGTCGAGCTGTGGAAGAAAGATGTGTGGCCGCAGGTGGAAGGACCGCGGCGGCGCTCGGGGCCTACATCGTCTTCGAGGACGAGGCCGGCTTCGCGATGACGCCGCCACGCGCACGCACCTGGAGCAGGCGCGGCCACACACCCGTGGTCAGGGTCCGGGGCCGTTCGCGACGCCGGATCTCGGTGGCGGTCCTGAGCTGCCACCGTCCCGGCGAGACATCGAGGCTGATCTACCGCCCACGGTTCCATCTGCCTTTCAAAGGGGCCCGGAAGAGCTTTTCGTGGACGGATGATCGTGACCTTCTGGTCCGTGCGCATCTGCAACTCGGTGCCCCCGTGGTGATCGTCTGGGACAATCTGCACACCCACAGGACGGCCGGACTGCGTCAGTACGCGGCCGACCCCGACTGGCTCACGGTCTTCCAGCTCCCGTCCTATGCACCCGAACTGAACCCTGTCGAAGGCGTCTGGTCGCTGCTGCGGCGAGGGCCCATGGCCAACACTGCGTTCACCGATCCCGAACACCTCAAGCGCACACTCCGTCGCGGACTGGCCCACATCCAACGACACCCCGACCTCATCAACGGCGAGCAATGCTCGGAACCCGTGGATCATCTTCGGGCCGGACGCCGAAGGCGTACCTTCCCGGTGGTCCCGTGATGGTCTCCGAGTAGGCCCGCGTTCGCAGCGCGGGTCGGGAAGGCGCGCCCGTGCTCAGCGTAGTTACCGCAGACGGCTCCACGCAGTCCGGCTCCCTCATCGACGAGATCGTGCGCGAAGGCGCTCGCCGCATGCCGGCCGCCGCACTGGAAGCGGAAGTCAACCAGTACATAGCCGACTTGGCGGCCGAGACCGACGAGGTTGGCCACCGCCTGGTGGTGCGCAACGGCCACCACCAGGCCCGCAGTGTTGTCACCGCGGCCGGTCCCGTTGAGGTCAGGGCACACGAAGCAGTGGAGCGACGATCACGCGGCCTTCCAGCAACGTGGCCTCTCGGACCGCGACTACGTCTACGTATGGGCCGACGGCGTGCACCCGAAGATCCGCCTCGGGCAGGCGCACTCGTGCGTCCTGGTCCTGCTCGGCGTCCGCCTGGATGGCACCAAAGAGCTGATCGCGCTCGCGGAGGGGCTACGGGAGTCCACCGAGTCCTGGGGCGACCTGTTGCGTGACTGCCGCCGACGTGGCATGCACGCCCCCGAGTTGGTCGTCGGCGACGGCGCCATGGGTCTGTGGAATGCCCTGGCTGAGGTGTTCCCCGCCGCCCGCCACCAGAGGTGCGGGGTCATAAAGCCCGTAAAGTCGCGAACTGTCTTCCGAAGTCCGCACAGCCGGGTGCGACGAAGGCGATGCAGGAGATCTACAACGCCGAGGGCCGCACTCACGCGGAAATGGCGATCGAGGCGTTCGCGAAGACCTACGGACCCAAGTTCCCCAAGGCCGTAGCGAAGATCACCGACGACCGGGAGGAGCTGCTGGCCTTGTACAACTTCCCGGCCGAGCACTGGATTCACCTGCGCACCACGAACCCAATCGAGTCCACGTTCTCAACCGTCAACCTCCGTACGAAGGTTACTCGCGGGGCTGGCAGCCCGGCCGCGGCCTTGGCGATGGTGTTCAAGCTTGTCGAGTCCGCCCAGGCCTGCTGGCGCGCGATCACCGGAGCCAACTTGGTTCCCCTGGTCCGCGCGGGCGCCAGGTTTGAAAATGGCATCCTAGTCGAGCGGGCTGAGCGTCAGAGCGCCTGACATTGACGTACCCCCTGGCGGACCTTGCCAGGAGGCCTCCCGCATGGGGCTGCTGGAGGCGCCGATCCTGTCGGCTGCGCAAGCTATGGTTCGCGATCATGGACGTAGCCGACCTCGACCACCGCCATCGCACTTACGACGGCTGGATTCCACCCACCGTTGCCGCGCTACTTCACGAGCACGGCCACTACGGCGTCCTGCGCGAGGCAGCCGCCCACGGTGACTGGTTCTGCGCCCGCCGACTCGCCGAGGGCGCTTCCGCGGATGCCCTGGACGGGCAGGCGACAGCGCTGGCATTGCTGCAGCCGTTCGCAGCCACCGGCTGGTGGCCGGCTGTCAGCACCGTCGCTGGGCTGCTCGCGGATTGGGAGCGCGTCGACGAGGCCATCGTGTTGCTGCGTCCGCTCGCCGACACGGGCCACCGGTATGCACTACGCGACCTGGCGCGCCTCCTCGCCCGACAGGGCCACCTCGACCAGATCGTCGCCCTGCTCGGCCCGCGTGCCGCAGACCTCCTGCTTGCCGAGGAGCTGGTGGAGCTCGCCGCAGGCCACGGCCGCGACGCCGAGATCGACGCACTGCTCCCCAGCGTCGGGGTCGGCCCGACGGACCCGTTCGAGTCCTGGGGCTCGGACGTTTCGGACACCGTCCCCCTGCACGCCACGTTTCTGGAACGCCAAGGACGGATCGACGAGGCGATCGTGCTGCTGCGCAGGCACGTGTGTGTCGGCGGCATCGTCTACGCCGGCCACGCCGAGCAGCTTGCCAGTCTCCTGGCCCGTCACGGACGTGAGGCCGAGCTGCGCGCCTTCCCGGCCGAAGGCGGCGAGGAGTACGCCCTGACCGCCCTCTTAGACCTGCTGGAGAAACAAGACCGGGTCCCGGAGGCGGTTGCCCTACTGCGGGAGTCCGCCGGGACCGGAAATCCCCATGCGGCCTTCCACCTCGCTGAGCTCCTCGCTCGTCACGGCCGCCACGACGAGGCGGTCGAGGTGCTGCGCCCGGTCGCGGAGGCGGCCGGCGGCGACTCGGACTGGATCATCCATCTGCTCTGCCGCATCCTGGTCGATACGGGGCGGGCCGACGACGCCCTTGCCTATGTCGACGACTACTTCGCCCGCCACGGCGGGAACCGCCAGGAACAGGCACTCATGCGGGCCAAGGTTATGAAGCGGTGCGGCCGTGCCGTGGATGCCGAAGCGGAGCTGGCCGCGTTCGCCAGATCTGACGAGGAGCTTCTCCGCTCCGGAACGGTGCACGGCGCCATCGCACTCGCCGAACGTCTCGTCCAGCGCGGTGAGCCGCAGAAGGCTGTCGCCCACCTCCGCGACCGACTCGACGGGGCGAAGGTACTGCGAGGGGAGCACCTGCGACAGCCAACCTCCCGCCCTCAACCATGAACGAACGGGAGGCCAGCCTGTTCATCGAATGTCGTGTGACAAATCCTGAGCTCGTGGCCCTCACCCGCGCTCGCTCGGCGAGGGCCACCCATCCGAGCTGATCCACAGTTCTTGGTCGGGCGCCCTCAGCGAAGCCTAGAGATCAAACTGACACAAAGTCAGAAATAGCACTTGATTGGGCTAATGCTTGCGATCTTGCTTGATTGGCAGCTAGCCCGGTTTCCTGCACCTCTATGCAGTCCGGCACCCTCGTGCCCGCCTGCCCATCGCCGTTCAAACAGACACCCCCTAGGCTGGTGGGGCTCGGGGCTGTCGTGGAGGTCTGTGATGCCCCGACCGTTGTGGAGCGGCGCCATTTCCTTTGGCCTGGTGACCATTCCGGTGAAGCTGATGAGCGCCACCGAGGACCGTTCGGTCCGTTTCCATCAGGTCCATACGGAGGATCTGGGTCGGGTGCGGGTGCGCAAGTTCTGCGAGGCGGAGGACCGCGAGGTGTCCGCGGCCGAGATCGGCAAGGGATACGAGGTCTCCAAGGACACGCTGGTCGAGGTCACGGACGAAGAGGCTGGAGCGGATGCCGCTGCCGACTGCGAAGGCGATCGAGATCGTCGCGTTCGTACCGGCCGTGTCGATCGACCCGGTGCGGCTGAGCGGCGACAGCTACTTCCTGCGGTACGACGGCCCGGTCGCGGCGAAGCCGTACGTGCTGATCGCCCAGGCGATGGCCCGCAACACGAAGATGGCCGTCGCGAAGCTGGCGTGGCATGGGCGTGAGGGTCTGGTGCTGCTGCTGCTGCGGGTGCGGGACGGGACGCTGATCGCGCACGTGCTCAAGTGGGACGACGAGGTGCGCGACCCGTCCGAACTCGCGCCGATGGACGTCACGGTCACGGACTCCGAGATCGACGAGGCGCTGCGGCTGGTCGACTCGATGGCGACGGACGACATCTCCGGCTACCGGGATGAGTACCGCCAGGTTCTGGAAGTGTGATCGAGGGGAAGGCTGAGGGCCGGCAGCCGCCCGAACCGACCGAGGAGGCTGCGGAGCCGGGGGCAAGGTCGTCGACCTGATGGCCGCGCTGCAGGAGAGTGTCCGCAAGGCGCAGGCCGCGCGGGGCGAGGGCGCCGGCGAGGGCGCCGCCGATGCCGAGGTCCACGAGATACCGACGGCCAAGAAGAAGACGGCGGGGAAGGTGCCTGCCAAGAAGACCGCGAAGAAGACCGCGACGGCGAAGAAACCGGCCCGGCGGAAGCGGGGCGCCCAGGCGAGTGGCTCCGAAGTGATCAGTGGTCGTAAGCAATCAGCGATCGGGTGATTAGTGCGTGAGTCATTGAGGCCCTCGCCACCTTGGTGGAGCCGAACGTGAGTCCTACTCCAGTTCCTCCGCCAACAGGTCCATCAGCAGCCCGTCGTGCCAGCTGCCGTCCGGGCCGCGCTCGTACTGCCGCATGATGCCGACCGGGCGGAAGCCGACCTTGTGGTAGCACCGGATGGCAGCGGCATTGTCTGCGGCCGGGTCGATCACCAGCCGGCGGTATCCGTGATCATCGATCAGATGGCGTGCCAGGGCGCGGACGGCGTCAGTGCCAAGGCCGCGCCCGTGCACCGCCGGGTCGAGATAGATGTCGATGTTGGCGTGCCGGTAGTCCGGCTCGTCCTCGGCTCCCCACTGGATAGCGCCGACCACCCTGCCGCCGTGCTCGACCGCGAAGGTCCGGGCCTCGGGATCTTCGAGGTCCTCGGTCACGGCGGCTGTCAGGTTGTCGCCGCCCCGCCAGCGCGTGTACACCTCAGGCGTGGTCCGGATCGCGACCAGAGCCGGGATATCGCCCACCGTCGTCGGGCGAAGCGTCACCAAGGCTCCGCGCAGGACCGTCCGCATGCCACTGATCATCCCCGACTTCGGATCCACTCGTCCAGGCCGAAGTCCCGCGCAGGACGGGTGAGCAGAGACGCGGCGCCGTCTGTGGGAGGTCAGTCGAGGATGTGGAGCTGGGCGTCGGGCTTGCAGTGGGTGCAGGCGCGCACGCCCGAGGTGAGGAGCCGGCGTGGTTCGTCGGGCGGGACGGGGCGTCGTCGTTTGCCTGCGGCGTAGCAGCCGCCGACATGGACCTCGATGGGCGGCCGTCCGTTCCCGATGCCGAGTTCGACGATCCAGTCCGGCTCCAGTGGCCGGTTCTTCCGGCCCTGTTCCTGCTGCCGGAGGATGTCTACCGGCAGGTCCTCGAGCAGCTGGCGGAGCTGTCCCCGGTGGTTCAGGCTCTGCCTCCGTCGGCGGCTCTGGTGGAGCTGAAGGGCGCGCTGCGCTACCCGTCCGCCCCCGCCGCGGAGGCGAGCCCCGTGCTGCTCCAACCGCCAGGACCTCCAAGCCTGTTGCCCTATACCCTGTCGCACTGGCCGTAGGCCACTGTGGTGGACCAGGCGCTGGTCGACCGTGGTGTCCCGCCGGGCATCGTCCGCGTCGATCTGGGCGGCCGCCCGGACGAGCGGATGCGCATCCGGCTGAGTGCCCGTTTCTCAGCCCTCCTTCTGGATCTTTGGCGACCAGGCGACTGGCCCGTGGCCGACCCTCGACGCCAGCCGGGACGGCGGCCTCGCTGGCCCGGGCCGCCTGATCACTCTGCGCGGACAGCGCGGGCCGACATGCTGCGCATGGCGTAATGAGCCGCTGCGGCGGCTTCCCAGGTTCAGGTTGTGCGGAGGCGGCGAGCCGGTATGGGTGGCAGGGAGGGGGTGGCGAGGCGGGTCATGGGCGAGGAGAGCGTGGATCGGTCGGAGGGTTTCGGCGAGCGGCTGCTCGGTGTGCTGCTGGATCGGGCGCGGCTGATGCCGCCGCAGCTGATTGCCCCGTTGATCGCGGAGGAAGTGGCCGGGATCGGTGGTCGGGACGTCTCCATCCTGCTGCAGGACTACGCGCAGGAGGTGCTGGTGCCGCTTGCGGGCAGGAAGTTGCACGTCGGCCAGCCCGAGCCGATGGCCGACTCCCCCGCCGGGCGGGCCTTCCTGAGCGCGGACATCGTCGAGGTGCCGCAGGCCCACGGCGGCGTGCGGATGTATCTGCCGCTGCTGGACGGCAGCGACCAGGTGGGGGTGATGGCCCTGACCCTGGACGCCGTCGGCGACGACGACCGGCGCCTGCTGCGCAGGCTCGCCGGCCTGGTCGCCGACATGGTGGTCACCAAGAACGCCTACACCGACCAGTTCTTCCTGGCCCGGCGCCGGGAGCCGATGAGCGTGTCCGCGGAGATCCAGTGGAACCTGCTGCCGCCGCTGACGATGACCCTGCCGCAGGTCTCGGTGGCCGGCATCCTGGAGCCCGCCTACCGGGTCGCCGGCGACAGCTTCGACTACGCCCTCAACGGCAGCATCCTGCACATGGCCGTGATCGATGCGATGGGCCACGGCCTGGACGCCGCCGTGATGGCGACCGTGGCCATCGGCGCCTACCGGCATGCCCGGCGCGTGTTCGTCAGCCTGGCCGAGAAGTACGCCTTCATGGACGACGCCATCTCCCGGCAGTTCGGTCCCGACCACTTCGTCACCGCCCAGCTGATGCACATCAACATCGCCACCGGCGAGATGGAGCTGGTCAACGCGGGCCACCCCGCGCCGCTGCTGATCCGCGACGGCAAGGTCGTGCGGCAGCTGGAGAGCGCGACGACGCTGCCAGTCGGCTTCGGCGGCGAGTTGCCCCGGATCCGAGAGCACACGCTCCAGCCGGGCGACCGGGTGCTGTGCTACACCGACGGCATCATCGAGGAACACGTCACCGGCGGCGAGCCGTTCGGCGAGGAACGCCTCATCCACTGCGTCAACCGCCTGGGAGAAGAGCCCTCACAGGGGGTACGAGCGGATCTGCGCCGGCTCTCCCACACTTTGAAGAGGGAACGGGGCGGACACACCAGCGACGACGCCACCCTCTTCATGATCGAGTGGCACGGCGGCGCCGCCGACCACCTCGCGGTCCTTGACTGAGCAATTCTGACGTCAACCGAATCCGAACCGGATAGCGCCGCCCACGCGGACGACGGTCATCCTTCCATGCCTGGCCAACTGGCCTCCCAAGGGGAGCGTTCGGAAACAGGTATTCATGTCTGTCACGACGTGGTCGGGAAGCCGCGATGAGGTCCCAAGCAGCTCTGCGTAGGTTGCCGACTCCTTGGCGTCCGGCCAGGGAGCCCGGCGCAAAAACCCGTTTGGCGGACCACCACGACCACTGCTACTTTTCCGGCGGCCGTGCGAGAGAACGAGGAGGTGGTACCCGTGAACGTATTCACATGGGTGCTCTCCTCCGGGGTCACGGTCGGGCGATAGGTCGTCCGGGAGCGCCGTTTCTGAGCACTCCCGAAAGGCTCGACCATGCACTTCACTTCTGAGATCCCGTAGCTGCCGCTGCAGTTCAGCAGCCAGTGCCTCGTCCGGGTCGGGAAGGTGGTCGTCTCCTTCTTGATCAGCTAGGTACTGGAGGCGCTGGTCAATGGCCTCCATCGTCCGGTTGCTGGTCCAGATGGCGAATTCCCGGCAGCGGAACAGGTAGGCATGCGCGGCATGCAACGCAGCCGCTGCGGCGAACTCGTCCGCGTCATCCGGCCCATCCTGGCCGTCGTTGTGGCAGTACTCACTGAGCATGTACTCGGCGGCATCGCGCTTGACTGCCGAGAAGGCCGTTTGGTCACCGAGAACGCCCTCCCACACGGAGTTCAGCAGCGGCCGCAGGCTCACAGCGCACGGTGCCTGTTCGTCCTCAGGCGGTGCCTCGTGCCAGCTCATGAGCCGTTCCGCGACACCGGCGGCGAAAACGCCATGCTCGCAGGACGACACCGCCTTCAGCCGCTTCTCCGCCAGAGCTGAGAGCTCTTGCCATGTATCCATTCGAGCCACCCCGGGTCGTGATACCAGCGCGCTCACGCCAGCCACGGCGATCATCGCAGTCACCAGTGACAACGCCACGCGCGAACGCCCAGCATGCTCTGCACTCATTGCCGAGGGTTGTGCCTCCCCGCCAGCAGGTGTTCTGCCGGAGCAGATCATCCGAGACGCCGAGTAAATCGAGCCAGATCATTTGAGACCGGGACCAGATCGACTGAGACGGGACTGTCCTGCACCGATCAATCTGCACTGGCACAGTCGGTGCAGATTTGCTGAGACAAACCGCTGAAGTGTGAACCTTCGCTGAGGCGAAGATGGATCAGTGCAGCTTCGGTGAGATCGGATCAACTTTCGCTGAGACAGGTCAGCCCGGACCACAACGGGGGATGAGCAGTGCCGGTTTCTGAACCCCATAGCGTCACATGAAGGCGTCACGGTGTGACGCCTTCTGAACGCGATTGCCTCTGGCGATAGGCCCGGGTGCGGCACCTCGGTGAGCGGTACAGGGCATCCACCCGCTTGCGGTTGCCGCCCGTGGCCTCTCCGACGAACCATCAGCCCTTGCAGACCGGGCACCGCTTCTTCGGCCAGCGGTACGGACGGCCCTCGCGCGAGGCGGCAGCGAACTCCAGATTGCTCGGCCACCACTCCTCCCGCTCGCGCCTCCATCTCCACGCTTTCGTGCGGCAGGCCGCTGAGCAGTACCGGCGTGACTTCCGGCTGCCCTCGGGCAGCGGGCTGCCGCACTGGCTGCAAGTCCGGACGCTCTTCCTTGCCACAGCTCCAGATCCCCCTGGACGACCCATGCGACCAGGAACACAAGGGAGCCGTTCGCCGGAGCGTCACGGAGACGGTTAAGCGAACGTCTTCCCTACACCCCAGTGTCGACCATCCGCACAGTGACCTGCGGATTTGGCTGTATATACGACTTGAGACGTCGTTTCGACATGAGATTCGGAGTCGCACGCTCGCACGAATAGGTGATGTTCACGAGAACGGGAGTCAGCCGCAACGGGCCTGTTTCCGGGCGTACCCCTCACTGCCCGGTTCGGGAGGCGAGGGGAAGTTGGGACGTGGTCGGTGGTGCGAACAGTGCCTGGACGGTTTCGGTGGCCAGGTCGCGCAGCCAGGTGTGGGCGCGGTCGTCGGCGTAGCGCTGGTGCCACAGCAGGTACAGCGGGATGGTGGGCATCTGGAGTGGCAGGGGCAGTGTGATCAGGCCGAGTTGCTCCCGGGCCGCGCGAGTGACCGCGTCGGGAAGCGTGAGCACCAGGTCGGTGTCGGGGGCGAGTTGCAGCGCGAAGGCGACGGTGGGCACTGCGCCGACGACGCGGCGTTCGTGCCCGCACGTGGTCAGGGCGTCGTCGATCGGGTCGCGCAGGCGTCCGCGCCGCGAGACGGTGAGGTGTTCGGCGGCCGCGTAGCGCTCGAGGCTCAGCGGGCCTTCGGTGAGTGGGTGGCCGGGCCGGACGGCGACAACGAGCTGGTCGCGGCCGACGAGGCGGTGGCAGATGTCGGGGAGCGTCGGCTGGCTGGAGCTGGATTCGAGGTCGACCTCACCCCGTCGTAGCTCGGGGGTGTCCGTGCCGGATTCGGCGGGCAGTCGTAGTTGGACGCCGGGGGCTTGGTGGTGGATGGCGGTGATCAGGGCCGTGCCGCAGGCGGCGGTCAGGGCGTCGTGCCAGCGCACGGTGAACACCCGCTCCAGTGCTGCCAGGTCGAGTTCCTGCTGTGCGGACAGAAGTTGGTGGGCCTGCTGCACGAGGGTGTGGACCTGGGCGCGGAGGGCTAGCGCGCGGGGGGTGGGGACCATGCTGCGGCCGGTGCGGACCAGGATCTGGTCACCGGTGGCCTTGCGGATGCGGCCCAGGGAGCGGCTCATCGCCGGTGCGGTGACGTGGAGGCGGGCTGCGGCGCCGGCGACGCTGCCCTCTTCGAGCAACGCGTCCAGAGCCGTGAGCAGGTTCAGATCCAATTGCATGTGAGTAACTCTACGAGTGAAAAGCATGCACTAGTTGTTAATCGTCAGGCGGCCTAGCTTCGGAGTGCGGGTGCGAGACAAGCCGCCCCGCAGTCACCGAAACCCAGGGAGCCCGCCATGACTACAGCCATGCCTTTCGACGCCGGGACGACGCTCATGTCCGATGTGACAGCCGCGGTGAAGACCGCCGGCCTCACGCTGCGCGACCGCTACACCCCGCACGCCCGAGGCGTGAGCCTGAACGAGGTCGTCGATGAGATCCACGCCAACGACGACGCGGTGCTGGGCGTGATGCGGGAACCGCTGCTGCGGGCCCGGCGTGGATCCCAGTGGGCCGAGGACGAGCTGGCCGGCGGCGCGCTCCCGCCCGGGGAGTGGTGGGTCGTCGACCCCGCTGAGGGCAACATCAACCACGTCCACGCCATGCCGGACTGGGCCGTCACCGCGACCCTGGTCCGCGACAACCGGCCGGTACTCACCGTCGTCCACCTGCCGCTGACCGGCGACACCTACACCGCCGTCGCCGGCGGCGGTGCCCGCCTCAACGGCCGACCCCTGAGGGTGTCCGCCAAGACCGACCTGGGCGCCGCGCTCGTCGGCACCGGTCAGGCCAAGCCCGGCGAGGACAAGCACACCTTCCGGCGGATCGGCGAGTCGGTCACCGCCATGCTCGCCGACGCACTCGTGGTGCGTGTGTCCGTTCCCGCCACGATGCAGCTCATCCACGTCGCCGCCGGACACATGGACGCGTTCTGGCAGTACTCCGACGTCCGCTCCGGCCTGGTCGCCGGTGCCTTGCTGGTTTCCGAGGCCGGAGGCGCCGTCACCGACCTGGCGGGCGAGCCCTGGAGCACGAGCAGCCGAGACTTCCTGGCCGCCGCCCCCGGCATCCACGCCGCCGCCCTCGAGGTCCTGTCGCCGATCGTCTGATCGCGAGGCGACCTGCTCCCGTTCCTCCTGTCCGACACCGCAAGGAGCATCACCTCATGACCAGCATCGGAATCCTGGGCGCCGGCCGCGTCGGCGCCAGCCTCGCCGGCAAGCTCGCCGCGGCCGGACACCACGTCATCCTCGGCCGCCAGAATCCGAAGGAGCAGACGGGAGCGCCCACCGAAGACATCGACCCCCGCATCTCCTTCTCCGACCAGCGGACCACTGCCCGCACCGCGGACATCGTGATCAACGCGACGCCCGGCGACAGCGCCCTGGACCGCCTCACCGACCTGCGCACCGAGCTCGCCGGAAAGATCCTCGTCGACGTCTCCAACGCCACCCGCGACGCCGACGGCCTGCCCGGCGACCTGTGCTACCCCGGCAGCAGCCTCGCCGAGCAGCTTCAGGCCGCCCTCCCCGACACCCGGGTGGTCAAGACTCTCAACACCATGTTGTTCATGGTCATGACCGCCCCCGAAATCCTGGCCACCCCGCCGACCGCCTATGTCTCGGGCAACGACGAACACGCGAAGCAGACAGTCACCGGCCTTCTCGCCGACCTGGGCTGGCAGCCCGCATGGATCGAGGACCTCGGAGACATCACCACAGCCCGCGCCACCGAGGCCATGATCCTGGTCGTGCCTCACATCCTGCGCCGACACGGCTTCAAGCCCTTCGCCGTCTCCCTCGCCCGCTGACGCACCAGGGCCGGGTTCAGATCAAATTCAGGTAGCGGTCCCGTGCGAGTCAGCTGGGAGCTGGCACGGACAACGCCCGCCGGGCCGTGAGCGACTCCCAAACTCATCGATATTGATCACGACTGCCGCGCGCGAGGCGACTCCCGAAGTCGTCGAAAAATGACTCCCGTTCTCGGGCTCTGGTCCACTTCGTGTGGTCGCGTGACTCTCGGTTACGCCAACAGGACTCGTTTGTGTAGGAGTTCGAATCCTGCGCGGCCGAACATCTGGCGCTTGAGCATCTTGATCCGGGTGACATGACCCTCCACGACGCCGGAGTTCCAGTGCAGTGTGAGGCCCGCGGTGACGGCGTCGAGGTCGCGTTCGCGGTGTCGGGCGAAGCTCCGGAGGCTGGGCAGTTCGGTGGTGGAGGAAGCCGCTTCGATCCAGGTCGGCAACTGGTCACCCTGGAGGTGAGCGACCATGTGCCCGAAGGAGCGCACGTGCTCGGCAAGTGCCGTCAGCTCGGGGCAATTGGCCAGGACGGCTTTGACCTGGAGCCGGTCGCCTTCGGGTAGGGCGTCGGGGTGGGTGAGGATCCAGCGCGTAACGGCCCGGGCTGACGGCGGGCGGGGGCCGACCGGTTGGGGTTTGCCGCGAAGCGTCCTGCTGACGTAGGCACGGACACTGGCGTAGCCGCGGGGATAGCCCTGTTCCCTGATCTCCTCCCACAGTTTCCAGGCGTTGGCGCAGCCTTCCTGCCAACGCTGATCGAGGTAGGGCTTGTAGTCATCGAGCCTGGTCGCACGGCTTCGCCACTGCCCGGTGAACATCTCCTCCGCAGTAGCGGCACGGGAGAAACGCAAGATCGTGTTGAGGGTCATCCCGAGCTGCCGGGCGACAGACCGCTTGCTGTGCCCGACGGCGAGGAGAGCGTGGATGGTGGCGTGCTTGGCGCGGGTGCGTTCGGCGAACCGGTGCCCCTGTCGGCCAGGGCGACGCAGCTGGCTCCGCCTCTTCCTGCGGTTCCTCAGGCTGAGACAGCGTGGGACGCAAGCAGCCACGGTGCCGGTAGACGCACTTCTCGGCGGCTTCGCCCAGGTTGTGCCAGAGATGCCATCGGTCGGCGACCTGGAGGGCCTGCGGGGCGCCGCGGGTGGCACCTTCGGCGAAGAAGGGCGCCCGGTCACGGCAGACATCCCAAGTCTTTGAGTGTCAAGTGGCGGTCGGAGTGGCCTTCGTGGGCTGTCGATTGGGGAGCAAGGTACGAGCAGTCCGCGGGAAGTCTCAATCGCTACTGGAATCGGGCTCTCCTCGGTGTCCCCGTGCTCAGTCAGCATTGTCACAAGCTGGGCAATTCCTGAAGCGTCGTCGCCGATTCGCTGCCTGGCGAGCTGTTTTCCATCAACATCAACTAACGCAATATCGTGATGCTCCTCGGCCCAGGCCACGCCGCAGAGAACTTTTGCTGGCAACCCCGCGCTCTCCATACTGGCCTCCCTTGCACCTCGGTCTTCTTCACGGGCCAGAGCCTGGGGCGGGGTGCGCGTACTCTCTAATGGCAGTGCTCAAGGCACGACATCCCACCAGTCGTTCGCAACCCCAGCGGGTCGCGTGGGTCTCGGTCCTCTTCGGAGCTGAATCGCTCGTGATGTAGTGGGAGGTAATCCACGCGATCGGCTCAGGCCACGAATAGAGAACATCATCGGTGTGGTGATCGGGGAAACTGATCCCAAAATGTATGTTCCAGACCGTATCCGCGTACTCGTGGTAGACCGCTATCTGTCCATTCCTCATTACTTGAACCGTATTTGGCGGATTCTGGGCACAGGGTCGGCCCCGTCTGCCGATAGGACTCGAAGGTCCAGATGATCTCTAGGACTCGGCCCTGCACCAATGAGGCACGAGCCCCCTTGGCAGGAGGCTCGTGAACCGCCTTCAGGACCCATTAGACGATCTCGATGCCGGGCCGCTCGGCGAGCCAGGCCGCGAGCGTGTCCGCCTCCCGATCGGGAAGGAGGTCGACCGGGCGACGTGTCTCGACGTCGACGAGCACGGTTCCGTAGACACGGCCCTTGCGCTGGGCGTACTCGTCCACGCCGACCACGCGGGGTACTGCGGTGGCGGGGTCCGGAAGTGAGGCGATCAGCCTCAACAGGGTGTTCCGGCTGACCGGAACCTGGAAGGCGTCCGTCATCCGGGCGCCGGCCCGGCCCGCGAGCGCAAGACCGACCGACACCAGCATCGACCGCAGCCGCTCGGTCCGTCGCCCGAACCTGCGGGTGAGACCGGGTACTTGCTCGGCGAAGGTCATGCGCTCGCAGGATTCCTCCTCGCAGACGAACCTCCGCACCCGCAACGACACCACGACGAACTTGCCAGCCGTCGGCAAATCACGAGGAAATCGCAGGTAGGAGCCGTGTATTCGCCCCGACCAGCACCCGCACCCGGGACAGGCCGCCCGCCCTGCGGTCGTACGGGCCTCGACCTGGACGACCGTGTCGATCACCTCGACCGATTCCACCAACACGCCCTCGACCGAGGAAAACAGCAGCTCGTTCAACTGCGGCAGCACTTCATTCACGGCGAAGGACTGGCGACCACACCACCATCCAGCCAGGCGATTTTCGGGCGAACTTTAGTGGTTGTAGGCGGTCAGTGCGCGCATGGCTGGCTGGCCGCGCATGAACCTGGTCCACTCATCAGGCCCCCTTGGAATCGATCATCTAGGGAACCGGGAGGCGCTCTACCGGCGGACCGCCGAGATCAGTCCGCCGGGCCGCTCCTCGCGCTGCGGCGGGGTGTTGATCGGGCGGCCGTAGGCGGCAGCGTGCTCGCGCAGGGTGTGGCTGTCGGCCTCCCAGCCGTGCCCGGCCAGCCAGCCCACCGGGTCGTCGGGCATCTCCGAAATCCACATGGACGCCGCCGATCCCGGCGCGGCGTCCGCGCCGAAGCGCTCGATCACGCCGCGCGAGCCCAATGTCAGCCCCATCCGACTGCCTGCCGCCGACTGCGTGCTGATCCGGGCCAGCAGCAGCTCCACCGCGTCCTCGGGCAGATAGATCAGCAGTCCTTCGGCGATCCACACGGTCGGCACCGCCGGATCGTGCCCTGCGGCGGCCAGCGCGCCTGGCCAGTCCTCACGCAGATCCACCGCGACAGTGATCCGCTCGCAGCGTGCGACGGCCCGCTCCTGGCGCAGCACCGAAGCCTTGAAGTCCAGTGGCGCGGCGGTGTCGACCTCGAACAGCCGGGTGCCCTCGGGCCAGTCCATCCGGAAGGCCCGGCTGTCCATGCCGGCGCCGAGCAGCACGACCTGCCGGACCCCGGACGCGGAGGCCTGCTGCAACAGGTCGTCGAGGAACTTCGTCCTGATGACGATGGAGAACGCCACACCCAGCCGGCGGCGTCGCGCGGCCTCGTCATCGGGCAGCGGCGGCGAGGAGGGCCACAGGCCGCCGGCGGTGGCGAAGGCCTGTGCCAGTGGGTCGCGAAACAGCGCGTGCTCCCGCTCGGTCTCCAGCGCCCGCACCCTGGCCACCCCCACCGCCGTGGCCCACACTCCCGACGGCTGCACCCGCTCCTGCTCATCAGTCACCGCGCCAGCCTAGAAGATCGATTCCAAGGGGCCTGATGAGGGGAGCCAGCTTCATGCGCGGCCAGCCAGTCATGCGCGCACTGACCGCCCACGACCACTAAAACCACCATAGGCGAAGATCAACAGTCACCCTGTGTACGCGACCACACGAAGTGGACCAGAGCCCGTTCTCGTGTACAGAGACAGCCAGGGACGGGTCGGACTGTCATCGCCATCACCCGCACCCCCGCCACGGCGACCCGGCCCGTGCCGTGCCGGCAGACCGCCGTGGCGCCCCTCACCACCGGGCAGGAGCCGGCCCGGGAACTCGTGTTGGAGGCGTGGGGGATGGGCTGGGTCGGTTCCTGGTCGACCGAGGTCCCCCTCAGCCTCCCTACCAGTAGAGGCAACCGGGCCGGGGGCCGCGCGGATGCGGTCCTCCATGTGCCGGAGGCGGGGCTGCCGGTGTTGTTCGTGGAGGTCGACAACTGCACCGAGTCCGCCAGACCCTGGCGGCCAAGTTCGAGAAGTACCTGCGCTACTTCCGTCTGAGGTCCAAGATCCCGCTCGGCAGCGAGAGTCCGGTGTGGCGTACCCAGTGCCCGTCGACCGGGCGGGAGGGGCACCCGCCGGTCGTGGTCGTCTTCAACCCCGGCATCCGAACTGGCTCGCAGGTCCTGAAGAACCGCATGAACACCGTCATGGAGTTCACGCGTCCCGTCTGGTCCGGCAGCTACCACGTCGCCGGCGGCGGGTACGGCGCCGAAGAACGGGACGGCTACTACGACTACGACTACGCCGACGCCATCCCCCTCCTCTTCACCACCCTCGATCGCCTCCAGACCAGCGGCCCCCGGACTGCGGTGTGGTGGCGGTGCGGACACGGCCAGTGGGAAACCCTCCCCGACGCCCTCGCCAACCCCGCCGACCATGACGCCTGGTACGCCCGCGACGAGCAACGCCGCCGCCAACGCGACGAAGCAGAGCAGCGACGGCAACAGGAGTGGGCAGTGGAGAGGGAACACTGGGCTCAGGAACCTGACCCGGAACCCGAGGCGGAACCCGTACCGCCGTGTGAGCGGTGCGGACTGCCGATCATGGGCCATCCAGGCGAGGACGCCGAGCTCGCCCCGCCCGAGGACGGGCGGCACGGCCACTCCTGCCGCACCGACCTGCGCCAGTACCCGACCCTGGGCGAAACCCTCTTCGGACGCCGCCAGCGCAGCAAGTAGCCCGGCCCCGCCAGAGCGATACCGGGGCCGGGTTACGGCTGAGAACCCTAGACCGGGCAGCGGAAGTCAGGTCCTCAGCCGTCGCGCATCAGGTTCGGTCCCAGTACGCGATCTCTTGTGAAACGACGTCCGCCGTCGACCGGCACGCCCACGGGGACCTGCCAGCGCGCCGACGATACGGAGCGTGCCAGCCAACCGACCTGGCTGTCCCGTCTCGAAGGATCTGGTTCGCGGCTGTGTCGGCCACGTGCGACGACCAGATGAGTTGAGGTGCTGGATCGGGGAGTGTTTCGGCTGGTGTGGTCTGACGGATACGGATACGGATGCGCTCGCGGTCTCAGCCGATGCGGTCACGGCGACGCCGTCCGGGACTGTGCTGTCTACGCTGTATCGATGCTGCCGTACGAAGAACTGGCCCCGCCTGAACGTGAGTTGTGGGACGCCTTCCCCGAAGGTCGCCAGGTGGACCTTCGCGCGGGCACGCCGAGCGGAGACGATCAGGCCGGAGGGGCGGACTGGGGGCCCGAACGCACGCTTCGGGCGGCCGTCGTGACAGCTTTGGCGCGGGGAGCAAACGCAGCGCCACCGGGGGGGCACGGCTTTGCGGGTGGCTGGCGCGCGGATCACCGGTCATCTCGATCTCGCTGGAGCGGAGATCGACCACATGTTGCGGTTTGAGGGCTGCTGGTTCGAGGAGGGTCCGAACCTCTATGGAGCGGCCACCCGGACGATTGGGATCATCGGCAGTCGGGCGCCCGGCATGGACGCCACGTCGGCCCGGGTAGAGGGCACCCTCGATCTGCAGCGATCGGTTCTCCACTGCGGGGTTTCGCTCATGAGAGCTCGGATCGCAGGCGAGTTGAAATCGCAGGCGAGTTGAAACTGAGCGAGGCGATGCTGTCGACCTCGGACCGTTGGGCGTTGTTCGCCGGCGGCCTTGTCATGGAAGGCGGGGTGTTCTGCCGCAGAGGATTCACCGCGCACGGTGGGATACGGCTGCTGGGAGCCCAGCTGTCCGGCGGCCTGTTCATGGAGGGAGCCCGACTGGACAACCCCGATGGTCCGGCGCGCGTCGCGGACAACGCCGTGGCCTCGACTCTGGTTTTCTCCAAGGGGTTCACCGCGCAGGGGGCCGTATGCCTGCGCGGTGCGCAGATATCGGATCAGCTCACCTTTGACGGCGCCATCCTGAACGGCGAGGACGTGGCCCTGGACTGCTCGCGGATGCAGGCAGGCGATGTGCACTTCACACCCGCCGCACCACCTTCCGGCGCGGTGGACCTCCTGCGAGCCCAGGGCACAACCCTTCACGACGGCGAGGGCATCCGGCCGCGCATCGTGCGGCTACAAGGGTTCAGCTACGCCTCCATCCAGTCCAAGGACGGTCTAATCGGTCTTCAGGGAGTTATTCATGAAATTCATTCCATCTTCCAGGCCGCGGCGCGCGGTTCTGGTGTCTGTGATGGCTGCCGCGTCATTGCTGTCGCCGGGTACCGTGTCCGCGGCACCTGCTGCCGAGGTGCGGACGTTTGCCTCAGCCGGCAAGCACACCTTCACCGTGCCGCAGGGCGTCAGTCAGATCCGCATCGTGGCTCTGGGCGGCGGTGGGGAGAAGGCGGGGGCGGGGGCAACAACGGCGATTCCCTGAGCGGCGGCGGAGGCGGCAACTCGGCCGTGGTGTCGTGCCTCATCCCCGTCAAGAGCGGATCGACGATATCCCTCACGGTCGGCAGCAGCGGATCGGGAGGCAAGGGCGGAAGCGGCCTTCGCAAAGGCGGTGCATGGGGTAGGAACGGTTCCAACACCACCGTCGGTATCGGCGGGACCCTGGCATCCGCCGAGCAGGGCTGGGAGGCGGCTGGCGGCGATGCATCCAGATGCATCGAGAGCGGCCGCCCCAGCCGCAGAGGAGGGGGCGGCGGCGCAGCGGCAAGCCGGTGCGCGGGCACCGACCGCACCATCACCCCGGGCAACGGCGGCGAGCGCGGCTGCGAAGGATTTCGCAACAATCCCGGTCTGGGCGGCTATGGCGGCACGCCCGCCCAGTATCCCGAAACCTGCCCAGGCTCCGGCATGGGCGGCCACGGAGGACGTGGCGCCGGCAACCTCGGCGCGGCCAATCCCGGCCGCCAGGCACCTTCCGTCCCCGGCGCAGCGGGGAACGATGGATGCGTGGTTCTGACCTACACCACGGACGTCAGTTCCTCCTGACTCCGCGGGTCAACGTCGCGTGTCCGCACGATGCTGCCGGGGCTGAGTGGCGGCAGCGGTGGCATGAGGGCCCCAACGGGTCGGGGCCGATGGACAGTCCGATGCTGTCGTTCTCCCTGCCGGCCGGGACCGGCAGGCCCAGATCCTGCGGGGTCAAGCTCCCAACTGTTCTTGAGTCAGCTCCGGGGCGGTTGACGAGATCCCGTCCGATCGGTAGATCGGGCGGGATCTTTGCATGTGCTGGGCTGGTTCGAGGCGGTGACCGAGACTTCTGACAGCAACACCGGTTTCCTGGTCCGTTCCTACTCGGACCCCGATCTTGAGCATGTGTCGGAATCTATCGGGTGGACCGTTCACTGACGTTGATTTCCGAAGTGAGTTGCCGACACTGCCCATCTGCGGGTTCGTGATCACCGGCGTGAGTGTCGGCAGACGGTCGTTTACCGACACTGCGCCTCCGGCTCTGTGCTTGCAACCTGTGACACGATCATTAGTGGCGCCCCCTCTTGCTGGCCCCTTGCCGTGCGCTGCGAACTAAGGCCATGATGATCAAATGCCATCTAGCCAACACGCCGGGTTACCCGATCCCCACGCCGCACGCCGGGTGATCAGCGAGGCCCTGACGGAACTCGCGGGCCGCATCGCCGACCAGATGCAGCACCATGCAAATGCCACGCCGCGGGTGCCCTATGACCTTCGTGACTGGCTAGTGAATATGGAAAATGTCCTCTCCCGCTTGCCTGGGGATTTCAAAAAATTCAAGGGAGTGTGGTCGTCTTACAGTGCTGCGGGCGGCGACATCCGCAGAATGACCGGTGGACAGATTTTTGGCTATATCCTTCCTAGCGAGTATTGGAACGGCGCCTTCCCTGGTTCGGTACCACGCGATAGGTGGGAGGCGCGCCTAAGAGAACTTCGTGCGGGCCTCGTCGGGTTGGCGAACATCCTGCGGACCATGTCGCCTCCGGCTCTGCCTCGCCATAAGCCGCCGGTATTCGCCCGACTTCGTGATGACGTCGTGGCGGCGTCCGTTGCTGATCAGCTCGCCGCGTTGATATCGGAGGGCAGTCTTCGCTACGAACAGGTGGTGGATGGCAGGTTCAGCCCGAGCCCGTCGTTCGAACCTGGCTGGGACTACCAGTGCCACCGCGTACTCGGGGCGTTTCTGACGACCGAGGTTCCCCAGCGATTCGCCGAGGCAACGGACGGACTCCAGGGCATGGAGGTTATCGGACACTATGACTCTGGGCAGTTCTCCTCTTTGTTTCAACGGATTCACGCGGCATTCATTGCAATAGCGCTCGACTATCTGACGGAGGTGCTGGAGCTCATGCCCAAGTACGCGGAGGACTCCGGGCAGGGCAAACGCCGCGACCCGCTCACCGTCTACAACACCTACTTGCCGAACGCGCAAGGGGTCATCGTCGGCGAGCAGCAGAACTTCACCCAGAACAACTCCACCGGCATTGACCCGAGAGCCTTCATCCAACTGGCTGGCTATGTGGGCCAGGTCAGCGGCGCTCTGGGCCTGGACGAGCCGGATCGTGTGGAACTGGAGCGCGTCACCCAGGAACTGCATGAGGAAGCCACGTCGGGTACTCCCCAGGTGAGCCAGCTGCGCCAGCTAGCTGGTCAGATCAAGGATCGGTTGCTGGAAGCCGGAGCCACCATGGCTGCAACGGTCGGTATCCAGATGGCCGAGCAGGCGATCGGCGCACTGGCACAGTAGCCCTCATCACAGTGTGGATCTCGCGGCCCGCGCCGCACCGACGGTCTGCCGGGGGCGGGGAACAGCCAGAGGCGCCAGGTCGATCCGCTTGCCCATGTCAATCCGTACGGCACCTTCCGCCTGGCCATGGACGAGCGCATCGACCTGGGGTCGGCTGCCGTCTTGTTCCGCCCCCGGACCCCGCCGGACACCGCCGACCGATCGCGTACGGAGACACAGTAAATGACTTCCAGGACTTCGCCGACCCGAGGACAACGAGGCTCCGTGGCTGGGATGGCGGACGGGAGGGCCTTGTCCGCCAGAGCGGTGAGCAGGAGCAGCACGGCGTTGATGGTGAGGCCCGCTGACGGAACGGGCGTGGCGATGGCATGACAGGGCTCCTGGGAGAGTGGCGGCGAGCGGGGTCCCGCAGGGAGGTCGGCTCAGACAGACGGCGTGGCGGGCGGTGCGGGCCGGTCTTGAATGCCCGGACGCGCTCGTTGGCGGCGTGGATGCGGGGGGGTCTCGTACGTGACGAAGGCGAGGCCGACCGGGGCCTGCACGACCGGTGTCGGACCGCATGGAAGTGGGCGGGGCTGCGACCTGGGCACTGAAATCTTCCGCGCAGGGGCTCATGGCGGTTAGGGCGCACCGGTTGCTTCAGTGCCCAGTGGCCGTTCGTCGGCCCCCTGGCCGCGGGCGGGCTGGGTCAGCGATTGACGCGGTTGCGGACGGCCAGGACCGCCAGGCCCAGAAGGTCGGGCTCGGTGGCGCGGGACGCCATCTCGATGTACGTGCCGGCGGTGGTCAGGTCCTGTCCGGAGGAGCGGAACACCACCGAGTTGAGCGTGACGTTTAGGGCCTTCTCGAAGCGCTCGCCGGTGAACCTGTTCCCGGTGGGGTTCTGGGGATCAGCCTTGTCGATCTCGAAGGTGACCTTGCCGCCGCCCGGCGGTACGGTGCCGGACGCTTCCTGCTTCGGGTCGTCTTTCGGAAGTCCGAAGACCATGAGCAGCACGATGGTGACGAGCATGGCGACAGCGAGCCAGCCCAGGGCCCTAGAGGCGCGCAGGCCGTAGCCGGACAGCATCCAGTAGCCGTGCAGCAGTCCCCGTTCGGTGCGGGTGGTGCCGGTGCGGTCGTGGCGGCGCATCTCCATCTCGCCGTAGTAGAAATCCGCCGCCCCCGGCTCGTTCTTGCCGTCCTCGAACGCCTTGCGTAAGGCCCGGTACACCGGCGCCAGCTGCGCAGGCCCGACGTGTCCGGCGCCGAACACCGCCACGTTCCAGCCCCTGACCGCGGTCGGCTGGCTCGCGCGCCAGCGGTGTTCTTCGGCGAGGGTGCGGCGTTGGGCGAACCGTATTGGGCACCAGCGCCGCCAGTGCGTGCGGGGTGGGACCGTGTCGAAGGCGCAGGTGCCTTCCAGCCGCACCTGGTCCAGGTGCACGGTCCCGGCGAACAGGTACCCCGACAGGTCGACGTCGGCGAGGACCAGATGGGCCGCGTCCACCCCACGCAACGAGGCCATCCGCACCGCGGCGTCGGGTGCGTCGGCAAGAACCTGCTCGTCCACCGGCCGCCCGTCGGGAACCACGAAGGGGTCGGGTTCGTAGGCGGCGGGACACGCTCGCGGTGGTGGTCTCCGGTCGTGCGGGGAACGGTGGGACGGCGACTGCGGAGGGGAAGGGAGGCCCCGGCGGCCGCACGGCCGCCGGGGCTCACGACGACACGTCAGCCGAGGACCCGGACCGGTTCGCCGTCGAGGTAGGCCTGGATGTCCTCAAGGGCCTGGCCGTAGTAGCACGCGTAGTTGGCGCGGGTCACATAGCCGAGATGCGGGGTGGCGAGTAGCCGCGGTGCGGTGCGCATCGGGTGGTTGTCCGGCAGCGGTTCGACGTCGAAGACGTCGACGCCGGCGCCGGCGATACGGCCCTCGTGCAGCGCAGTGAGCAGGGCGTCCTGGTCGACGATCGCGGCCCGCGAGGTGTTGATCAGGTAGGCGGTGGGCTTGAGCAGGGCGAGCTCGGCGGCGCCGAGCAGGCCCCGGGTGCGGTCGCTCAGCGCGAGGTGGAGGGAGATGAAGTCGCTGCTTGCCAGCAACTTCTCCTTGGAGGAGGCGAGTTCGACGCCGACCTCGTCCGCGCGTTGCTTGGTGAGGTTCTGGCTCCAGGCGGTGACTTTCATGCCGAAGGCGAGTCCGATCTGGGCCACCCGGCTGCCGATCTTGCCGAGTCCGAGCAGGCCGAGCGTGCGGCTGTGCAGGTCGGCGCCGACGGTGGACTGCCAGTGGGCGCCGTCGCGCAGGGCGTTGTTCTCCTGGACGATGCCGCGGGCGAGTCCCAGCAGCAGGGCCCAGGTGAGTTCGACCGGCGGCGTCGAGGAGCTCTGGGTGCCGCACACGGTGACGCCGCCCGCCTTCGCAGCCGCGTAGTCGATCACCGAGTTGCGCATGCCGGAGGCGATCAGCAGCTTCAGGCGGGGCAGCCGGTTCAGCAGCGAGTCCGGGAAGGGCACCCGCTCGCGCAGGGTGACTACGAAGTCGAAGTCGGCGAGGGCGGAGGCGAGGTCGTCCTCGGTGGCGAAGTGCTCGGTGAAGGAGACGACCTCGACCCGATCGCTCAGCGTCGACCAGTCGGCACATGTGCTCGCCACGTTCTGGAAGTCGTCGAGTACGGCGCAGCGGAATTGCACGTCATTTCTCCCAAGTGTTCTCGCTGTCGGGGCGCGGGCACGCGCCCAGTCCGGGGTCGCCCGGCAGTACGATCCTGCCCCGGTCGATCACGGCACCGGAGAACGGGTCGCCGACCAGGTCGAGATGGCCGTCGAGGTCGAGCAGGGCTGCCAGCACCGAAGCCTGTAGTGGCCTGCCCTTGGTTTGCGCAGTTCAGGCCCACTACGCGGTGCCGCTGAACCCCCAAGAGGTGGGTCACGTGTGCAGGTCGCGAAGGAACCCAAGACCGAAGGGGAGTGGTGGGGGGTGGGTGGGTGGGTCGCGGACGTATCCGTACGGCTCCACGAGCGCGGTGCGCGCTCATGTACTGGCCGCGCTGGGCGTGCTGAAGCTTGCGACGGCGGACCAGATGCACCGGCTGATGGCGCCGGGCCACAAGGACAACAAGGCCTTCCGAACGCGGCTCTGGATCTGGCCCGGCACGGTCTCGCCGTCTCCGAGGGCAGCACCCGGGACGGCAACAAGCTGTGGAACCTGACGCCGCTCGGACTAGACGCCGCCGCGGAAGTCCTGGACCGACCGGTCGGGGAGATGGGCCGGACCGCGCGTGGTGCGGTCCGCTCGGGTGCCCCGCACGCGGTCGCGGTCAACGAGACGGTCGTTCGAGGAGTACCTGCGCTACTTCCGTCTGAAGTCCAAGAACCCGCTCGGCAGCGAGAGTCCGGTGTGGCGTACCCAGTGCCCGTCGACCGGGCGGGAGGGGCACCCGCCGGTCGTGGTCGTCTTCAACCCCGGCATCTGAACCGGCCCGCAGGTCCTGAAGAACCGCATGAACACTGTCATGGAGCTCACGCGTTCGCATGGCATTGTCGTTCACCGGCAGGTCCGGCAACGCGACCTGGGGCAGCGGCAACGTGATGTGAGACAGGACGATCCGGCCGGTGTGGAATGCGACGTCCTCACCGACCCCGACCCCGACCCCGACGCCGCGGTGCTGTTTTGCGTGCAACACGACGGTTCTCGCCGACGACGTCCAGTACGGCCTCCGCCTCCGCCACTTTCAATGGGCCACGACGAAGCGGCGAGAAGGCCGTGATCGATGTCAAGCACGGCAAGCTCCTCACGAAGCTGATCAAGAACATATGGTGCGGGTCTTGAAGCCGGTGGCGCCGACTACGAGACGACCATGAACGAGGGATACGGCCCGAACGGTGTCGCGGTGCTCATCGAGTGCCTCACCGACAACCGCAACCGCGCCGCCTCGGACGTCTGGCTTCGTACATGAAATAGGGCAGCGCTTCGACAGTGATTTGGGAGGCACTCGGGGGCGGCTCCAGGTCGCCGATGTCCACAAGGTTCGACAGCAAGTGCGTTGACCGCAGGTCAGCGTCGCGGGGTCACGAGGGCCCGGCGTCGTCCTGGATGCGGGCGTGGAGGTGTTCGTCGTGCCAGCCGTCGGCGTGGAGGAGTGCGCTGCGCATCGTTCCTTCCAAGGCGAACCCGGCCTTGGCGGCAGCTCTGCACGAGGCGGTGTTGGCCACGGAGTGCGTGATGCGCAGGCGATGGAGTCCCAGACTTTCGAAGGCCCACTGGCTGATGGCAAGGGTGGCGTTGACCATGGCTCCGCGCCCGCGACCGGCAGGCAGCAGCCAGTAGACAAACTCGCCGCTGCCGCCTCGCAGGTCCAGGTCGGCGAGGCCGATCAACCCCACAGGCTTGTCGTCGTCCTCGGGAGCGACGGCCCAAATGGCGGCCTCCTCGCTGTGCCACCGTTGCTTCCAGCGCGCGATCTTCTCCCGGGCTGCGCCGATGGTCAGCTGACCGGGGCGGTTCCAGTGCTGGATGTCCGGGTCGAGACACGACTCCACCAGGACCCGCGCGTCACTCTGTCGCCAAGGGCGCAGATGCATGCCTCTGGGGAGTGCAAAGTCGGGCTGCCGGGTCTGCTTCATTCGGCCAGGAGGCACCACGGGGGCTATCGGATTGATCACCAATCCATCATGCCGAGGGGGTGCTGTCCGTTCTCGCGAACATGGACACTGACTCGAACTGGGCACCTCCGCGAGCGGCGAACATCCGCTGTCGTAACTCGTGAACAAAGCCAGACGTCCGCGTCGCCATGACGCGCAACGGCGGCAACATGGCCGACCCGGGCTCCGTCTCGTACCTCTTCAACCGCAAGGGCGTCGTCATCGTCCCCAAGGCGAGCTGACCGAGGACGACGTCCTCGGCGCCGTGCTCGACATGGGTGCCGAAGAGGCCAACGACCTCTTCGGCACCTTCGAGGTCATCTCCGAGGCCACCGACCTGGCCGCGGTGCGCACCGCGCTCCAGGAGGCCGGAATCGACTACGACTCCGCGAGCCAACTTCGTCCCTACCATGCATGTCGAGGAGGGCGCCAAGAAGATCTGTTCCCTGGAACCAATGGCCGAGGTCGTCGGCTCGACGGTGAACTCCAAGACGCCGCCCTCTCAGTCGGGACGGCCCACTTCGTAGTAGATCCCGCGCACCGAGCAGGGCGTGATCAACGGCCATGTTGGTCACGCCCTCGCTGCGGACAACGAACGTCGACCCGCCGCCGACCATCACGGTGGGCCCGGACACGGTCAGGCCTGAACTGCCTCACCCAGCTCCTTGCCTGCGTGCCGACTGCGTCCATGTGTGGACCACGCACTGTCGAACAGCGAGATGTAGGTCACCTCCGAGGGCGTCGATGTCACACTCCGGGGGCTCGCCTCCCTCTCAGGGGGAAACCGTAGCGACCGCGGCAGGAGGCACTCATGAGCTCCGAAGTGGCAGCAGGGGGCTGCCAGACAAAGCCGCGGCCGGAAAGCTCGATGGCCGGCAGCACCTCGACCGGCCCCGCCCAGCCCGACGGCACACGCCACGGGGGACCCATAGGCCCGACGGGCCGACGAGAAGGGAAAGATCATGGCCAGGTATTGGAAGACGGGGCGCGCATTGACCGCCGGCGCGGCTCTGCTGGGCGCACTGGCGCTTTCGGGACCGGCGCAGGCCGCCGACCGCACCTCCATCGTCGCCTACGGCGCTCACACCCGCGCGCGGGCCGTGTCCTACGGTGCGAACGGCGCCGTCAGGGTCTGCGACGCCTATCCGGACCACTACGGGGTCGCCGTCCGCTACTACCGCAGGGTCGGAAACCTTCAGACGCTGTCGAACTTCAACGGCAGCTGCAGCGAAACCACCGACATCCAGAGCAATCCGATCATCCTCTTCACGGCGTGCGTGATCATTGACGGCGTCGACTACTGCGCCTCCCCGTACCAGGACACCGGCCGGTAGCCCGCGCGCTCCCATGGGGTGCCGCGCGTCACGATTGCGCCTTTGCTCGGGCGAGCTCCTTCAGCGCCATCCGGGCCGCCGGCGTTCCGGCCGCAGCCTGCCAGTACGGGTGTCCGGCGATGCGCCGGGACAGTTCCTGCAGGTGTCGCCGGTGAGCGGCGGTGCCGTGAGCGGGCGAGGTGTCGGCGAGCTCCTGGTACGTGGCGTACCAGGAGGCAAAGGTAGCGTGCCTGAACCCGTGAGGCCTGTGAGGCGCGCACCCCGTTTCCCCAGGCAGGCGCGGTGATCTGCCTGCACACCATCGTGGTCGTCGCCTATGCCGAGGTGTAGCCCGGCTGGCTCTGCTCACGAGAAGGGGCCGGGGCTGGCGGAGGAACCGTGTACCCCGCGAGGCCGACTGGAAGAACGACGAGTTCTACGGCCGGGGCTGGCGGACGCCGCACTCGTCGCTGACCCGGCTGGCAAGGACGGCGGCAGCGGTCAGGGCGGCGAGGGCGGCGAAGCCTGCGGTGAGGGCAGTCGTCGCGGCCACGGCGGCGACGAGGAGGGGGCCGCCGGCATCGCCGAGTTCGCGGCCGAGTTCGGCGGCACCCATGGTCTGGCCGAGCCGTTCGGGCGGGCTGGATGTGACCAGGGCGGCGAAGCCGAGCGGGGTGATCATGCCGGTGCCGGCCCCGATCAGGATCGCGGCGAGAAGGACGCCTGCCAGGCCGGGCAGCATCGCCGCGGCGAGTCCGGCGGCGGTGACCGCAAGCCCGGTGCTGAGTCCCGTCGCGGTGGTGATGCGCCCGTGGTCGAGGGCGGCTCCGGCCCGGGGCTGGACCAGGGCCGCGCAGGCCGCGAGCAGGGAGACGGCCGCCCCGGTGGCAACCGGCCCGAGGTGGGCGGCGGCGCCGGTGACCGGCAGGAAGCCCACGCCGGCCGACAGGGCGGCGGTGGCCAGTGCCAGTGCGGCGGTCGGGCGCAGGAAACTGCCCTGGCCGAGCCGTTTGGCGAGGTCGACGACCGTCTGCCGGGCCTTGGGCAGTGGTGGTACTGCTGGGACGGCAAGGACCGCCCAGGCGGCGACGGCTGCGGCCAGAGCGGTCATGGCGGTGAACAGCACCGGCAGTCCGCCACCGGCCACCAGTGCCCCGCCGAGCAGCGGGCCGGCGGTGTAGCCGATGCTCTTGTAGAAGCCGTAGGAGCCGAATGCCCGGCCGTGCTTGGCGACGGGGTTGAGGCGGGCGACCAGGGCGGAGGCGGCCGGGGAGAAGGCGGAGGCGGCCGCGCCTTGGCCCAGACGGGCCGCCCACAGCAATGAGGTGGTGTCGGCGAAGGCGAACAGGGCCGAGGCCGCGGCGAATGCGAGCAGTCCGCCGAGCAGTACCGGGCGGGGGCCGACCTTGTCGGCCAGGGTGCCGAAGACGGGCTTGAGGAGGACCTCGGCGCCGTCGTACAGGGCGAGCAGGCCACCCAGGACCAGGAGCGACTGGTGGTGGCCGGTGGTGAAGCGGCCCAGGTTCGCCGCGACGCTGTGGGCGCCGAACGCGGTGGTGAAGCCCGCCGCGTACAGGGGCCACAGCTGGCCCCGCTCCGACCGTTGTCCGGGGCGTGGGGCGGTGGTAGGCACCGGCGGGTCCTTCCTGGTCGTCTCGGGCATCGGGTGGCTTGGGGCCGAAGTGCTGAACAACCGTGGCCGCAACTCGTGAACAGAATTCAGACAGGCGAGAATCCAACACTCTTTGTGAATCAGGCATGCACGATGAGTGATCCATCTTCCTCCCCGTGGACGCGTTTGTGGGAGGTGGCTTCCTGCTGCTGTGGTCACCGTGGCAGGCCAGGACGGTCGCCTTGTCGCTCCTCCGCGAGGGCGGCCGCCTTGTCGTCCCGGCCGCCCTGCCAGCGCATGCCGAGGGCGTCGAGTTCCGCGCGGCGGGCCGCGGGGAGCCGGCCTGCCCGGCGTCGGGTGTTGTCCAGCCACCCTCCGAGCCGAACCGCCGTGACCTCTCCGCCTTCGCCTGCCATTTCTTCGACGTGCTTGCGCGGTGTGTTCAAGTGGCCTTCGCGGGCGTGGAACTGGCGGGCTGCGGCGAGGTGGGTGGCCCATCGGTCGGCCTGTGTCCGCCGTGCGGGTTGCTGCTCTGCCTCGCTGACCGAATCCATTCCGAGGACGCTGTCCAGGAGCCACTGCTGCGCGGGCATCAGCGTCTCCCACCCGGCCCGTTGGGCGGTGGTCCAGGCGCCGAGGTCTTCGCCTTGCACGATGACCTCGCCCGCCCGCACGGGCAGCGTCCCGCCGGCCCGCACGTGGGCATGCGTGAGGTGGAAGCCCCGCTGCCAGTCGATACCCCACGCGGGACACCACGCCGGATCGATCCCGTCCAACGCCTCCGTACGACTCTCCGACAGCTCCCCGGCGCCGGGCACCCCCACCTCGCCAGCTGCGCGTCGTCCGGCATTCTGGACCGCCTTGCGGGCTGCCGCGCGCTGGTTCTTGGCCCACACTCCGACGGGGAAGCCGTCGTCCCACACCGCCGCGGCCGGGGGCAGGAAGTGCCCGTGCACAGCTGCCCATTCCTGCGCCACGGCAAGACCTTCGGCCCACGCGGTCTCCCACGCCGACCACACCATCCCCAGCGCCTCTGACAAATCCGATGGTGATCACTGAGTAAGTGGTGTGGCTGACCTATGGATGCAGTGATCGTTTCAGGATTTAGTGCCGCGGTGCCATGCTGCTCTGAGCAGGCATTTTTTGTAGGGCGGGGATATTGAGATGGCCGCTGAGCTGCGAGTGTAGTGATCGTTTCGGATGGTAGTGATCGGGGCGGGATCTTCTTTTCTCGGAGGGCTTTTGCTTGCCTTCGCCAGCGACTGCTGCGGCGTGCTCTCGTGTACATGCTCCAGGGCTTCTACATGCTCCAGGGCTTGATACGGCGAGGCAGACGAACAACTCTTCACGTGAGCCACCGGTACCTACGCCGACTCCCGGATCAACTTGGTCCCAGGTCGACGCATCCGCGACCAGCGCATCGCTGATTCCATGAACGGCGAAGGCGCCCTCAGCCACCGGCGTCCGCGGATGCCCTGTGAGGTGCGGGCGGCGTGTGACAGCACAGGGGCAACCGGAAGACGGCGGTCGGACGGCCCGTGGTCCTGCCGCCCGGAGTGCTGTCCGGGGTCTTTCCGGCCGGTCGGTCGAGGTACCGGTCCGGTGTGATGCGCAGCTGTTGTCCGCGGCCTCGTCTCTCGTGTGGTCAGGACTGCTCGCGGCAGTCCTCTTCGGCGCACTCGAGAGTGACGAGGGTCTGGTCGACCTGCTGGCTGGTCAGAGGAGGTTCGGGCAGTTCGTGGGCGCCCTCGGTGCGGAAGGCGTCGAGCATCAGGTGGAGGTGGCGGCGCCAGGCTTGGGGGGCGATGGTGCGTGTGGCCTGGATGATCCCGGCCTGGGACCAGATCACGAAGGCGATGTCCTCCGCGGTGACGTCGCCGCGCAGGACGCCCTGTTCCTGGGCGTTGCGCATGATCTGGATGCAGAGTTCCTTGGCGCGTTCGTACATCTCGCGGCCGGCCACGTGAAGGGGCAGCCGTGCCGAGACCAGGTCGTTGAAGGCGCGGTCGCAGGCCTGCAGCTGGCAGAGTTTCTCCAGGTAACGGCAGAACCCCTCCCACGCGTCGTCCATGGCCGCGGCTTCTTCCGCGGTGGTGAGCAGTTCCGTGTACTTCGCGTTGAAGAGTGTTTCGACCAGGTCGAGCCGGGTGGGGAAGTGGCGGTAGAGCGTGCCGATCGCGACGCCGGCCTCGCGGGCGACGCCCTCCAGGGACGCCCCGAGGCCCTGCTCGGAAAAGGCCGTGCGGGCGGCGGCCGCGATCGCGTCCCTGTTGCGCTGTGCGTCACGGCGCAGGGGTTTCGCCGGTGTCTCGCTCGCGGACGGGGCGTGGTGGTGGCTCATGGCTCGAGCGTAACATGAGGCCCCCCTCGAATTCGATTGTTGTCATGTTTCCGATCGCAATCCCGTCTCTCTGACGTGCTGTGATGAGCCTCACCGCAAATATGAGGCACCCCTCGGGTACGGTGGCAGAGCCGAACGTGAGGCACCCCTCCGGATGACCTTGCGGCAAGCCGACTGACCCGGGATTTCCGGATCTCGGTTCACATAGAAGCGGCGGCCGCCAGTTCGGCGAAACCGCGGCAGTCTCGCAAGGGAAACGACCATGAACAGCATGACCAAGCGCGTCTCGATCGCACTCGCCTCCACGGCGCTGGCCGGCGGAGCCCTTCTCGGAGCCGGCGGCTCGGCGTCGGCAGCCACGACTTCGGTGCCCATGCAGCACACGCAGTACGTGTCCGCCACCTCCGCGACCAGCAGCGAGCAAGTCGGCCGCCACACGGACGACGACCACCGTGGGCAGGACACTGTGCGCTACGTACGGGCTGCGAACCACGAGGGCGAAGCGGCCTCGTGGCGCGGCGTCAGCGCCGCCCGCTGGCACGAGGACCAGGTCGACGAAGCGGCCTCGCGGCACAGTGTCAGCGCCGCCCACTGGTACGAGGACCAGGTCGACGAAGCGGCCTCGCGGCACAGTGTCAGCGCCGCCCACTGGTACGAGGACCAGGTCGTGTGGTCCCTGAACCACCGCTGACGCGGCCCGAGCCGCCCCACTCCGGAACGCCGGCGCCTGCCCACACAGCAACACGGCAGCACCCCCGGCCGACCAGAATCCCGGATGGCGCGCCCCACGGCGGTCCGCACCCGCATTGAGACGAACGCCGCACGCAAGGCGAAGGCACTCTGGCCCTCAGCGCCCGCCACGCCGACCACGGCCAGGCCCGCACCTACACATGAACCTCGTCGACCGCTTCCCTTGCCGATCGCTTCCCCACACGCCGTGACACCCCGCCGGACCGGGCAGGTCCTCTCCACGCCGGGACAGTCACCCGACGCGAACGCCCAGAACACCACCCCAGGGCGATCGACCGGCCGGGGGCCGGATCCGGGGCCGCAGTGGTCACAGAAGTGCCCGATCAGTCTGCCGACGACGTGCAACCGTACTCATGGCCAGCTTCCTTGCTCCGGTTGCAGCGAGCCGGGGGAACCCCGGACGTCGAAGCGGTCAGCAGGACTGCTCGCGCGGCCAGCCGGATCGTTCGCGGTGATCGGCTCGCCGTCGTGCGGTGCCGACGGCCTTCGGGCGCGTCGAGGCGCGGGCGCGCCACGCGCCCGCGGTGACCGAACCGGTCCCGTCGGTCTTGCCGCGGACCACACGTCGATCTCCATCAGGCCCTCAGCGCGACCGTCGAACTGCTCAGCGCCTGTGCCCGGTTGCTTCCTCACGCTCCCTCCCTGGACGAAGCAGACCTGACTGCACTGGACTGGAAGGGCGATGGGGTGCGGCTGCCTGATCGAACTGACCGATCCCGACGGCGCCATCGGGGAATTCCACCGCCTCGAGTTCGCCTGGTGTTTCTCACCCTCGGCTGCCCATCACCAGCCCTTCTGGCTGCTCGAGCTGCCCATATCCGAGGCATGCGTCCCCCCTCCGGCACCTCGCGACCCTGGTTCAACAGGCCCTTACGACGACCGCTTGATGTGGCTTGGGACGCCCCTGTTGTCAGTGCCGCCTGGCATGATTCTGATCATGTTCGACGGACTTCATGACATCGACTGGGCCTCGATGGAGCACGCGTACGGCTCGGCCGAGGAGGTACCGGCGCTGCTGACGGCGCTGCGCTCCCCGGACGCCGGGGAACGCCACAAGGCCCTCGACCGCTTCTACGGTGCGGTCCACCACCAGGGCAGCGTGTACCCGCCCACGGCAGCCAGCCTGCCCTTCCTGTTCGAGCTGGCCGCCGACGGTGCCACGCCCGACCGGGCCGCCGTCGTCACGCTGCTGGTCTGCATCGGCCGGGAGTCCCTCGACCGGGGCTTCGAGGACGACGGCACCGAGATCGAGTACTACCCACCGATGGGCTGCGCGCAGGCCGTCGCCTTCCTGCGCGAGCGGGGTGCGGAGTTCGCCGAACTCGCCCGCGACCCCGACCCGGACGTGCGTCTGGCCGCGGTTCCCGGGCTCGGGCTCTTCCTCGACGACGGCGACCGGGCCGCCGCGGCGCTGCGCGAGCGGCTGGCCGCCGAGCGCGGCATCGCGGCGCGGCTGCGGATCGTGGAGGCGGCGGCCACCCTGGCACTGCGCCTGCCGGCGGCCTCGCAACAGGTGGTGGACTGGCTCGCCGGGCTCGCCGCCGACCCGGCCCAGAGCCCGGCGACCCGGCTCGCGGCCTTGGTCCAGCGGGCCCGCTGCGCCCCGGATGAGATCGGCGAGGACGTCGTGCCGGCCGCCGTCGGCCTGCTGCGCGAGACCGCCCGCGCCATATCCGTGCGGCGGATCGCACCGGCCCCGAGGCGCCCGGCAACACCCACGGACAGAGTGGCGCCCCAGATTGTGGCCGCCTTCGAGGATTTCGACCGGCACACGCGCGTGTACGCACCGACCACGGCCCTGCTGCGTACGTTCCACGAAGCCCTGGGGGCCCGGGTGCCCGAGCGCACCACGGTGCTGGCCGAGCAGCTGAGCAGCCCCGACCCCGGCTCGCGCCTGGACGCGGTCCGTATGAGCGGGGAGCTGATGCGGACCTGGCGCGGGGACCACACCCGGCTCCTCCTGCTCGTCACCGACCAACTCACCACGGCCGACCAGGAGGTCGCCGCCGAGGCCGCGGCCGTCCTGGAGTCCTGCCACCCGATCGCCGCCCCGGCCCGGGAGGCACTCGCCGCGCACATCGACGCCCAACGCGCGGCGCACAGCCCTAACCCATGGGCCGCACCGCAAGCGCTACTGCGCAGAAGCCACCAGGAGGCCGTCCGGGCCTTGGCGCGCCTCGGCGATGCACGCGCGCTGCCGGGTCTGCTGGCCGCGCTGGACAGCGATGTCGACGCCTGGCGCGCGATCCAGGTCGCAGGGCATCTGCCGCAGGCGGCGGACCAGTTGGTGCCCCGGCTCTGCGACCACTTGCACCGGATCGACCTCTCCCAGCAGTGGACCGAGATGAGCGCCGACGCGATCCTCTCCGCTCTGGCCGCGCTGGGCGACCCGGCTGCGGTTCCTGTGGTTGTGGACACGCTCGGCGCCGCGGTGCGCCATGAGCGCCACGCCGTCACGCGATCGGCCCTGAAGGCACTGCGGGCGTTCGGCCCGGCGGCGACCGGCGCACGGGACACGATCCGGTCGCTGACCACCGCCGCCGACGCGCACGTACGGCCTGCCGCCGTCGCCGCGCTGTGGGCCGTCGGCGGTGACCTGGCCGAGGTCATGCCGCTCCTGCTCGGTCTCCTCGACGACCGCATCACCTTCCGGATCGGTGACGCGGCTGATCTGCTCGGCGAGATAGGGCCGCCCGCCTCCGTCGCACTGCCGCGCCTGCGCGGCCTCCTGACGCACGACTACGAATGGGTTCGGGTGCACTGCGCGGCCGCGCTCTGGAAGATCGGCGGCCAGGCCGAGGCACCGACCGTCCTGGACGCCCTGCTGCGGGCCATGGCCAAAAACTCCGCGACGGCCAACCACGTCGTGGCCTGCCTGGACCGCATGGGCCCCCTCGCGGCACCGGCCCTGCCCCTGCTCCGCGAGCAACTGGCCCTGCCCCGACGCGGCGGCAGGTTCCAGAGCATCGATCACGACGAGGCACTCCAGCGGGTCGGCCGTACCCTCATCGCCCGGCTCGATCCTCCAGCGCCGGGAGCACCCGCTCCGCGGACAGCCTGAGGCTGCGCCACCCCTCCGCCACCGGCTCGTCGGACTCGGGACACCGACGGCCATGCGGCACGGACGGAGGCTGAACACCGCGCGGCCACGGCTGACCCCGAGGATGCCGGACCACCATGCGCAGGGCGCTGGCCTGGCCGTGAGTAAGCACGTGGCCGCAAAGGCGAGTAAGTCGCCGAGCGCACCGCCTGCTGGAACCAACTTGCGCTTCAGTGGCGACATCAAGGGAACCGCTCGCTGGGCGCTGAAGGTACTCCACGGCAAGAGCGGGGCCCACTACGACTGCACCGTGCCCGATGGCACCACGCAGTGCGTGATGCCCGCTGATGACGGCTCCTGGGAGGCACAGTTCACGGTGCGCATGAACGGCATCGACTGGGAGATCTCCATCGGAAACGGTGTCTCCTTCGGGTCCCCGAAGCCGGGCAACCACTTTGCGGTGTACGACGCCGATACGAATGGCGCGTCGAACGTGCTGACCTTCGGCATCGCCTCGGACAAAGCACCGAGCAGCGTCGTGCTCGGTGACGGGCCTGGGAAGTTCCAGTACATCTACTACCTCCCTGACGACCACAACAAGGGCAAGGCGTTGGTCACGATCGACCACGGACTGACCTCCGGCACCCTGGACGCCTGGCTTGCACCTTGGCAACAGGAGAACGACCAGGAGAAGCCGCTGTTCCACATCGCCGGCCGCTGGGCGTGCAACGGTTGGGGCCTGTTGCGAACGTGCCGGTCACAGCCACTCATCGCGGACTGCGGCCGGCACGGTCACCTCGTAGCGGCCATCAACGAGTGGCTGTGACCAGCGCCGCAACGGCGGGAGCTACCACGACACGGGCTCGGGGGATGCTTCTCGGGCCTCGAACCGCTCGCGGGCGGTGAGGATCTGTTCCGTGTGCAGGTAGGACCACTCGGCGATGGCATTGGTCAACCTCGCGATGTCGGAGCCGAGTTCGGTCAGCGTGTACTCGACCCGGGGCGGCACCGTGGGATAGACGGTGCGGGCGACGAGGCCGTCCCGTTCCAAGGCCCGCAGGGTCTGGGTGAGCATCTTCTGCGTGATGCCGTCCAGCAGGCGCCGCAGTTCGTTGAACCGCATGGGCGCGTCGTTCCGCTGGAGTGCGCCGAGCACGTACAGGACCCATTTGTTGGCGAGTACTTCGATGACCGTGCGCGCGGGGCAGTCCCGCATCTGCGCGGCGAACCACTGGGCGTCCGTGAGCGTGCTGACGTTGGTGTCACGGACCGGCGACCGGTACCCAGGCTGCTTGATGGTATCCATAAGGAACCTGGATATCAAAAAGGTGCCTACTTCACAAGGGGTACCGAGGCGGGTGAGGATCGGAACGTGGCCACAAGCCGCCGGGCGCTCCGCCCGGCGGTTCACCAGCACCGAGAGCACGAGGAAACGCAGTGGCAACCGACCACGAGGACAAGACGGCGATCTCCGACGTCCTGACCCGCTACATGACCGGGATCGACCGCAGGGACTGGTCGCTGTACCGCACCTGCTTCACCGACGACGTCCAGGCCGACTTCCCCACCGGCGCATGGAGCAATCTGGAGGACCTTGCCTCCTTCATGGAGGAATGGCACGCGGACCTGGGCCTGACCGTGCACCACGTCAGCAACATCGTCATCACGGTCAACGGGGACACGGCCACCTCCCGGTGCTACGGCAACGCGAACATCCAGACCAGCCGCGAGCACCCCGAGAAGGTCCTCAACCTGCACGGGTTTTATGACGACACCCTGGTGCGGACCCCGGACGGCTGGAAGATCTCCCAGCGCACCACCAAGGTTGTGTCGGCGGTACTGGAGGAGTCCTCCGACCTGTCGCTCATTTCCAGGCCGTAAGCCCCGCCAGAAATGATGCCGTACGGCCTTCCAGGCGATTCGCCGTCCGGAAGGCCGTAGGCATCCACTTTCGATACACGCCCTCACCGTTTATGCGAACTGCTACAGACGTCTCATGAGCGGGCGCCAGTCAGGGCCATCACCACAACAGGTTGGCTCTGGGCGGTCGAGGGCCGGAGGCCTTGATTCCGGCTACTCCGTGGCTCCGTCCTCGCGTCGAGAAATCGGGAGTGCCCGGGGCCCGGTCCCCGGACAATGATCGTCATGACGTCCCTCCACTCCAACCCACTCTTCACCCGGCTCGCCGATGCCGAACGGATCCTTGTCGCGGGCGCGGGCGGCGGCTTCGACATCTACTCCGGCCTGCCGTTGGCTCTCTCCCTCCTGCATCAGGGCAAGCAGGTATATCTCGCGAACCTCTCCTTCAGCGCACTCGCCGGTCTCCCGATCGATGACTGGGTCGCCCCCGACCTGGCCGCCGTCACTCCCGACTCCGCTTTGCACCAGAGCTACTTCCCGGAGCGGACCCTCGCTCAGTGGCTGCACCAGCACGGCTACCCGTTCACCGTGTACGCCTTCCCCCAGACCGGGGTGCGCCCGCTGCGCGCCGCCTACCAAGCACTGATCGAGCTGCATTGCGTCGACGCTGTGGTGCTGGTCGACGGCGGTACGGACATTCTGATGCGCGGCGATGAAGCCGGCCTCGGCACTCCAGAGGAGGACCTGACGAGCGTGGCGGCGCTGGCCGCGCTGGACAGCATACCGACGCGGCTCGTCGTGTCAGTCGGCTTCGGTGTAGACGCGTACCACGGCGTAAACCATATGCAGGTATTGGAGAATATCGCCGCGCTGGAGCGCGACGGCGCGTACCTCGGTGCGTTCTCGATACCGCGCGCCACCCGTGAGGGCGCTCTCTACCTTGACGCGGTGACGCACGCTCAGCACCACACCCCGGAGCACCCCAGCATCGTGAACGGTTCAATCGCGGCAGCCGTGCGCGGCTCGTTCGGCGATGTCCGGTTCACTGACCGCACCCGGGGCAGCGAGTTGTTCGTGAACCCGCTGATGTCCCTGTACTTCGCCTTCGACCTCCCGGGCCTGGCAGCCCGCTGCCTCTACCTGGATCGGATCGAGGACACCCACCTGATGCGCCAAGTCCACGCGCGGATTGCAGAGTTCCGCGAATCCATAGTCACTCGCCCACCCCGCCGCTTCCCGCACTAGTGACCAGGCCGCTGTGCCCTGCCCGTGGCATCGCTGCGTCCGCCAGGAACGACGCCACGGTCAGCGAGAATTCAGGGGCACCACCAGTTCTCGGTCGGCTGTGAATCATCTACTCATGCGACCGACAGTGCGAACTCCCTGCGCACACACGACTTTTCAACATGGATGTCCGCCGGTATCAAGACTGGAGACCGCGCCCCCTCAACTGGCACTCCGCGGCGTCGCCGATTGACGAAGTGAAGCCGCACCGAGACATCAGATGGTTGAGACAACCCGACAGGTCACATGATCACAGGTGTCCGGGAACGTCGGCGATGTCAGTGGTCGTCTCTAGGCTGCCGGGCATGTTTTGTTTCTGGATGCGACGGCATGAGTATCTCCCGACGGCCCCCGGCTGTCTGCGCCCTCGCCCTGTGACACCACAGGGCATCTGTTGCACGTACGGGATGCCGGTACTGGGGAGGGTGTGATGGTGCGCAGGGTTGTCGACGGCGAGGTCCACGTTCACTATGGCCAGATCTACGTCGAGAGTGACCCGGGCAGTTTCGGCCCTGATCTCGCGGGGGCGTTCGCCGGGCAGAGTGCGGGACTGTGCGGGGCGGCGATTCCCGGCGCGCTGTGGCTGACGACCGGCCTGCACACCGGCAACGTCGGCTTCACCGTCGAAGTCCACGACCAGGCCCCGCCTGTGGATGCGGTGTGGGAGGACGTGGTGGAGGTGTCCTTCCGCCCGGCCTCGGCGCGCAGCACGCTCATGCAGTGGGCGGGCGAAGCCTGTTGGGACCTGGGCCTGGAGGAGAGCGACTACCGGGTGCGTTACTGCGCGAAAGGCATGGACCAGGCCTGTCAGGAAGACACCCGCATGGACGACGAGCCCCAACTGGACTGCTACCTCATGCAGTTGTGGCCCGCGGAGCCCGCTGCGGACCGCGTCCTGAAGCAGACGGCGGCGATCGCCGCCTACTGGCACGACTACGCCCGCCAGCTGCCACCGCCCCCCACTCCCGACGAGCGGGCCGAAGCCGAACACCAGGCCCGCCTGCGGCAGGAACAGGCCGAACGGGAACACCAGCTCGCCCTGGACCGCTGGCAGTGGGGCGGGCAACTGCCCAGCCAGGCTCTGCGCGCCGTCGGCGGCAATGTCCGTGGCCTGCTGTGCTTCGACCCCGCACTCGTCCATGCCCTTGATGCCGCCGGCCCCGACATCCAGCGCACCGTGGCCCTGCTGGCGGCTCGCCGCGCGTGCGAGGCGGCCGGTCTGGCCGGCCTCGACTGGATCGCTGCGGCGCTTACCGCTCTGGCCGAAGGCCGCCCGCTGCCACCGCCCTTCGACGAGCCGGCCGTCATGTGGCAGACCCTGGCCTGCGACCCGCGCGTCCCCCAGCGGACCGTCGGCCAGCCCGTCGCGCCCCAGCGGCCCTCCTTTCGGCCGCCCGCACTCCCGACCGGGCGCGCGCCGATGCCGAAGCCCCGGCAGGCGCCCCGGCCGGTGGGGCCCGCGGCCGCCGCCATGAACCAGCCGGGGCCGCCCGAACCCCCGGTATCCCAGGCCGGTGCGGCGCGGTACGCCATGGCGGTCACCGTCGGCGCGCCGGATCCGTCCTTGCGGATGTCGCAGCCGCACATGGCCCTGCCCGCCGTGACCGGCGCCGCCGAAGCAGACCCGCTCCGGGCCGCTCTGGACGCGGTGCATGCCGCCGTGGCCACCTACGGTGAGGACTACCCGGCGCTGCTGGAAGAGATCAGGTCCGTGAGCGCAGGACGTGCCTGAAGTGCCCCGACTGCTGCCCATTTGATGCCGAGTTTCGCGAGGGTGGTTCGTTGCTGCGAGGTGAGCCTGTCTCGCCTTGCGCGAGTGTTCGAGACCCATACGCCCAGCTTCACGACGACCGGCTCTGACTCGCCGTCGACCATGATCTCCTCACCGTGTCCGCGTGGCACCGGCCGGTCCGGGCCTTCGCATTCGATCCATTGTGTGAGGGCGGTGGTGCCGGGTTGGAAGGCCTGCGGTGCCGTGCTCGGCCGCATTGCAGCAGCCTTCGCAGCTGGGGCGGGGAGGCGGCTCCGGGGTGGGTCGTCCTCCCGGTGATCTCCGAGCAGACGTTCGGCTGCGCCCCTTCGCACCAGTGGGCCTTCGAACTGGACGACGCGCCGAGCGCACCCGGGGACCCCCGCATGCAGCCGGCCGAACCGGAGCTGCTGTTGCACGCCTGAACGCCGCAGTCCGCCGCCTTCCGCGCCCCGAGCCACCCCCGTCCCGGGGGCGCGGAGCGGACCGACAGTCTGCCGGCGGCCACGCTTTTCGCCGCCCCGGTACGCCATCGCCACCAGCAGGAGAACGGCGCGAAGCGCCCCAGCCGGACGCTCTCCATGCCTTGACGTTGCTCCATGCCCTGGCGGCGGCCGCGGCAAGTCCTGCACACTGATGTCGTGCCAGCCGCGGTGCGACCGTTGAGTGGTACTCAGCTCGCAGCCACTTCCGGGAGACAGACCGTCGAGTTCGCCCGCGGCACGGCGCGGCCGAAGGGGGATGTGCGCCTCACTGCCGACCTCGATCCAGCCGCTGTTGGCGAGTTTCACACCGAGTTGCTTCGCCAGGCCGGTCTCGGGAGTGGCGCCCTGGACGCTGAACACCGAATCGAGCTCCTGCCGCTGGTTGCCGTGTGTGATCACGGCTGTCATGAGCTCGTCGCTCCCCTCCACGGCGCGGATGTGGTCGTGGATGACGGGGATGCCAGGCCTGACTGTCACTGACCGCACGCTGAAAGCGTGGCTGGACGGCAAGCGCTCCGCCTCGGAGCGGAACCTGCACAATATCGAGACCACCTACCGCACGGTGCGTCGGCACAGCGTGGTCCGGTACCTGCTGGACCGTCTCAACCACGAAGGCCGTGGCACACGATCCGAGTTGCACCCGCTGAATCAATCCCAGGTCGACCGCCCCCGCCAACGGATCGTGGAATACCGGAGCTTGAACATCCGTCCCTGGGACGCCGTGGTAAGGGCCTGGGCAGACGGCGACAGCCAGGCGCTGGACGAAGCCTGGATCGAGCAAATCGTGGATCTTGGTTCACGGCGGGGACAGTACGAGTACGTGACCAACGTCGGCTTTGCCGCATGACCAGCAGCAACACCCCAGCGCCAGCTGTCGGCGACGAGGGCGCCCGGGGCCGGGTGCCCTCGACGCCGATCAGGCAGGGGTCACATCGTGGCGCCCGCCATCGTGCGGCACATCTCCGCGCAGCGGCGACACGCCTCGGCACATCGCATCATCATTGGGTCGTCCGGCACGGTCATACACGCCTCGGCACACATGTCGCACGCCTTGGCGCACATCGCGCACATCTCGGCCGACATCGGCGAGCGGCGCATCATCATGTCCGCGCACATGCGGGTCATCTCGGAGCAGTCCATGACCGCGCGCATGATCTGCATCGAGGGCGCGCCGCCCATCTGCATGCATGCGCTCATGGTCTCCTCGCACATGCTGTGGCACGACATGCACGCCTCGACGCAGTCCTGCATCTCCTTGCTCATCGCGGGCATGGATCCGGGCTGGCTCATGGCTCCTCCTGGGGGTGAGGGGGCCCGGGGCGGGCCCCTTGCCCCTTTGTTCTACTTCTTCCCGTGCCCGCCCGCCACGAGGCGGACGGAGCGATACCGGATCTTTTGCCCGAATTGCCCGTCCCGGCATACCTGGGCCGCGTCACGGGCCAGCCCAGGGGAGTGATCGGTTCAACCGCCGCCGCGACGCCGTCGAGCGCTGCGTCAGCAAGTGGAAGCGGTACCGCGCGGTAGCCAGCCAGTACGACAAACGCGACCGCATCTTCTTCAACGTCACGCTGACCGTCACCGCGATCGTCATCCGGCCCTGCGGCCTCATCCAAGAGTCATCAGAAACGGCCTAGACGATTTCTCGTACGCGCGGGAAGTGACAGGCGGCTCCGTCGCCGTCGAGCTTGGGCACCTCGTAGGCGCACCGTTTCTGCTCCCCCTCGCTCAGCTGCGCCTGGAGCGGGCAACGCGCCCGGAACCGGCAGCCGCCGTACCGCCGTGTCGGGCTCGGCGGATCCCCGGCGAGCAGGATCCGCGACTGCTGCCGCGCCCGCTCGCGCACCGGATCGGGCAGCGGTACGGCGGAGAGGAGGGCCTGGGTGTAGGGGTGCCGCGGCCGCTCGAACACCTCGTCGACCGGGCCGGCCTCGACCGTGCGCCCGAGGTAGACCACACTCACGCGGTCGGCGATGTTCCGTACGACGGACAGGTCGTGGGAGACGAAGAGATAGGCGAGGCCCAGCTCCTCCTTGAGGCGTTGCTGCAGCTTGAGCACCCCGGCCTGGACCGAGACGTCCAGCGCCGAGACCGGTTCGTCGAGGACGAGCAGCTCGAGCTCGACGGACAGGGCGCGGGCGATGCCGATCCGCTGGCGCTGGCCGCCCGCGAACTCGTGCGGGTAGCGGTCCGCGTGGGCCGGGTCCAGGCCGACCTGGCGCAGTAGCTCCGGCACGCGGCGGGCGACGGTGGCCCGGTCGGCGCCCTGGGCGCGCAGCGGCTCGGCCACGATGTCCGCGACGGGCAGGCGGTCAGCAGAACACTGGTGGTCAGCAGGGTGGCCAAAGGTGCCCATCGGAAGAGTCTGAAATCCGGCGCCGCCCGCCTGATCGGTCCGGCGATCGCCGGTGTGCTGATCGGGGTGATCGGTACCGGGTGGGTGTTCGCCCTCAACGGCGTGTCCTTCACCGTCGTCCTCGCGGGTCTGCTGTCGATCCGTCCACGGGCACGGGAGACACGCGCCGTCTCCCGGCCCCCGTGGACGGGAGCCGGGGCGGAGGGGCTGCGCTATGTGGCCGCGCGACCCGAACTCGTCGGCGTGTTCACCATCTTCGGTCTGGTTGCGACCTTCGCCGTCAACTTCCCGACCACGCTGACCCTGTTTGCCGGCCGGGTCTTCGAGGTCGGCTCCCGGGGGCTCGGCATCATGAACACGGCCCTGGCCATCGGCACCGTCGCGGGGACGATCGTCGCCACGCGCGGTGTCTCGCCCCGGGTCCGGACGGTCGTGGCCGGCGCGTTGCTGTTCGGCGGTTTCGAGGCACTGGCGGCGGTCATGCCCGTGTACCCCGCCTTGCTGCTGCCCGCCGGTTTCACGTTGATGACGCTGAACACGGCGGTGAGTGCCTTCGTCCAGTCGGAGGTCAGCGACGCCATGCGCGGCCGGGTGATGGCGGTCTACACGGTGATCTCCATGGGCGGCAGCCCGGTCGGCCCCCCGTCATCGGCTGGATCTCCCAGCACGCGGGGGTGCGCTGGGGGCTGGCCATGGGGGCTGCGACCGCCGTCCTGGCGGCGGCCGGGGTGGCGCTGTGGCTGGCACGGACGTCATGGTCGGCGCCCACACCGGCCGCGCCGCCGATCTCCCGGTCCGTGGCGACCGGCCGCCTCACTTCCCCTGAGCACACACCTGCATGCGAACCGCACACCGGAGGAACTCGCCATGACTGACCGCCACACCGGGCTGCCCGGTCTGCACCTCGCCCTGGAGGCCGACGGAGGCGGTGTCCACCCGGCCGCCCAAGCGGCCCCGACGGCGCAGGCGGTACGGGAGGCGGCCGTCTCCGCCGAGAACGCCGGCTTCGCCCTCGTCACCTTCGCCGACGCGCCGTTGCCGCCCGGCACGGGCCCGGAGCCCATCGGCCGAATCGAGGCCGGGACCCGCGCGGCGTACGTCTCGGGTCTCACCGACCGCATCGGGCTCGCGCCCACGCTGCATGTCACGACCACCGAGCCCTTCCACCTCGCCACCCAGCTGGCCGGCCTGGACCACGCATCGCACGGCCGGGCCGCCTGGCTGGTGGGAGCGGCGGCCGGCGTGGACGACCTCGCCACCGTCGGCCGGGACCTGCTCCCCGCCGGGGCGCTGCGCCGGGAGATCGCGGACGTGGTCGACACCGCCCGTGCCCTGTGGGACTCCTGGGACGACGACGCGATCATCAAGGACGTTGCCACCGGCCGCTTCCTGGACCCGGACCGCGTGCACCACATCGACTTCGAGGCTGTCTCCTTCACCGCCAAGGGCCCCCTGATCACGCCCCGCCCGCCGCAAGGACAGATCGTCGTCCTCGCCCCGGACGCGCTGGAGATCGACGAGCGCGCCGACGTGGTCCTGGTGGCCCGCCCCACAGCCGCCGGAATCGCCTCCCGCGCGGCCACCGCCCGGGAGAGCGGCGCACCCCTGGTCTTCGCAGAGGTGGAGGTCGTACTCGACACCGCTGTCCCGGCCGTCGACCGGCTGGCCGAGCTGAACGCCACGGCCACTTGGCCGGAGACCGGACGGCTGCGCCACACCGGCTCCCCGGAAGCGCTGACCGGACTCCTCACCGAACTCGCCCAATCCGTCGACGGCGTACGGCTGCACCCTGCCGTCCTCGCCGACGACCTGCCCGTCCTGTCCGACCGGGTGCTGCCCGCCCTGGCCACCGCCGGACTCCACCATCCGCCCCGCCCCGGCGACACGCTGCGTACCACGCTCGGCCTGCCCCGCCCCGCCAACCGCTTCGCCGCCGCGACCACGAACGCCTGAGGTGACCGCCATGACCGAACCGTCCTCCCGTCCCCAGCTCCACCTCGGTCTGTTCTTCACAGGCGTGGGACCCCAGCTGATCTGGACCGACCCCGACGCCCCCTCGCACACGGCGATCGAGACCTGCGTCGACGTGGTGCGGACGCTGGAGCGGGGACTCTTCGACGCCTTCTTCCGACGCCTTCTTCCTCGGCGAGGGACTGCGGGTGCGGGAGAACCAGGGAAGGATCTTCGACCTCGACGTGGCCGGCCGCCCCGACGCCATCACCCAACTGTCCGCGCTGGCAGCCGTCACCGAACGGATCGGACTGGTGGCCACCCAGAACACCACCTACAACTACCCGGCCGATCTCGCGCGCCGCCTGGCGAGCCTCGACCTGCTGTCCGCAGGCCGGGCCGGATGGAACATCGTCACCACCGACAACGCCTGGACCGGAGCCAACTTCCGGCAGGGAGGCTGGCTGGAGCACGAACGCCGTTACGACCGCGCGGGACAGTTCGTCGACGCGGCCAAGGAACTGTGGTCGTCCTGGGACGGCCGGGGTCCTGCCCGCCCGGTCGAGAGGGACACCGACCTCGTCCGGCTGCGAGCCACCGCCACCGTACCGGTCAGCCCGCAGAGCAGGCCGGTGCTCTTCCAGGCGGGGGACTCCGACGGCGGCCGCGACCTCGCCGCCCGCCACGCCGACGTCGTCTTCTCCGCCAACACCGAGTACGGCAAGGCCGTCGCCTACGCGGCCGACCTGCGCGACCGGCTGGCCCGGCACGGCCGGTCCCCGGACTCGCTGCGGATCCTGCCGGGCGCGAGCGTCGTCCTGGGCGACACCCCGGCGGAGGCGGAGGAGAAGGCCCGCTGGGTGCGCGGCGAGCAGATCAACGGCCCCCGGCGATCGCCTTCCTGGAGCAGTACTGGGGCACCGACCTGTCCGCCTACGACCCGGACGGACCGTTGCCCGACATCGAGCCCAGCGAGGACGAGCTCGACCCTTCACGCGGCACGATCGCGATCGCGCACCGCACCGGCAAAGCGGCCCTGATCCGCAAGTGGCGCGAGCTGGCGACCGAACGCGGCCTGTCGTTAAGGCAGTTGGTGCTGGAGGTGGCACCGGGCCACCCGGCGTTCACCGGCATGCCGTCGGCTGGCGCCGGCGAGTGGACCCGCTACGTCACCACTCGCGCCGTGGACGGATTCAACATCGTGCCGCACCTGCTTCCGTCTTCGGTCGCCGACATCGTCGACAAGCTGGTGCCGGAACTCCAGAGCCGGGGTGTCTACCGCACCGAGTACCGCGGCAGCACCCTGCGTGACCATCTGGATCTGCCGCCGCTCGCCGCCCCGCAGGGTGACTGAGCGAAACGGCAAGCCGCCGGCCGGCGGACGTCACTCGGGTCCCGGACGAGGTTCACGTCATGGCCGGGCCCAGCACACGGGACCCCGCTCACACCCTGGGGCGGATCCTGGTCCACTCCACCGGCTGTCCGCGAACGAGCCAGGCGCTCGCGGACGCCCTGGAAGATCTCACCGCGTCACAAGCCACGGACGGCGAGCCACTCGTCGAGCGCGACCGAGACGACGTCGGCGACGGGCAGATGGTCGAATCCGGCGTCCAGCACGAAGCGTTTGAACCGCTTCTTCAGCTTCAGCGCCCCAATGGCTCTTTGGGCGAGTGCAAGAACTCCTCGTAGCCAGTTGACGGCAACTTCGGCGCAGACCGAGAGACAGTCTCTCGGGAGCTTCCCCCCGATGCAGACCGACGCTGAAGGCACCGCCGAGGATGCCTGTGCCGTGAAGGGGATACGAGGTCTCTGATCAACCGACCTGATCTTGGCGCGCTGATGTTCGGCTACCTCAACCACGTGGCCGTCACGCAAGGCGACGGCCACATCGACCGTGGCGCCATAGACACGGCCGTGCAGCTGGCTCGATCAGCGCCCGCAGCTCTTCGTCAACGATCTACAGCCGGTTCTCCGCATCCCACGAACGGTTAATAGACCCAACCGGTCACGCCCTACCAGCGCACCTCAACAAGGTCGTGCTGCGAGCGACCAGTACTCCAGCTGCAGATCGTGATCTTGCTGGCGAGGGTCGCAGGCCAGAGCGTAGGACCGCCGCCGCCCAGAACCGGTGCACCTGGGTAAGGCGCTCGACGAGCTCGCGCAGCGACCAGTCGGGGCAGCTGGGGACGCGGACATCCAGATCGGGGGAGCCCGCGACGCTGCTGCGCAGGGCGGCGGAGCGGTCCTCGATCAGAGTCAGCAGGTCTTCGAACGCAGGTGTCTGGGGCATCCCAGCTTGCTATCACCCGGTACTGACGGCGGCCCTTCGGGTTTCCACCGACCGCTGAGTACTCCAACAGCGGTTCGTGGTCGTGCTGTTGGGGGCCAGCACGGGGGCCTTCGTGCGGTCACCGGTGATTATCGGTGTGACGAATGAAGATCATGCGATGGCCGCAGGTCACAGCGTAGATCCTGGCCACCGGCAGGATACGTTCGAGGCCCTGATGGGCTGCATAGCGGGGCGGTTTGCCCGGATGGAACCGCGGCGGCGGGTGCGGGAGCTCGTGCTCGGGCTTCTGCCGGACCTGCCACGCAAGAACTGCTGGACGCCTGGCCTGCTGAGGGTCAGGGTCCGATACCTCCGGACACAGCGTCGCCGGTCCGCTAGGAGCTGTCCGGCCGATCATGCGACCCCGTTGAGCTCGGATCGTTGGCCTGTGTGAGGTCTTACCGATGTTGCGGTGGCTGCGTATCTCTGGGAAGACCTCAAAGCTCGCTTCGCCGCCCTGACCTCGAGGTAGCGGATGCCCGGTCGTGCCGGGGAGCCGACCGGGCCCAGGAACTGCTCGACTGGCCGACCACGCCTCAGGGCTTTGAGGGCGAAGGATTCTGTCAGATAGCTCACGCGGGAACAGCAGGCGCAGAGGAGCAGTGAGCATCACCCTGTGCCGGGCGTCGCGCATGTATCCGTGGTGGAGGTGGAGGAGCTACCGGCACAGGAGGGCTGTGGTGCCGCCGGCCCCGGCCGCGTAGCGCCACCAGAACTGGGCGCCTTCTTCCTCGTCGGCGAGGGAGAGCAGATGAGCAAGGGCGCCGTCGGGGTCGTGGGTCGTGTCGAGTGCGGTGATGTGGCGGGCGGCATCGCGGTGGATGATGCCGTGTCACAGAGCGTGCGGGGGAGATGGGGGATGGTTTGTCCGTTCGCCTCGCTCCTCCCGCGCACTCGAAACCGCGGTCAGTCGCGACCACGGCTCAGTCGGCACCGCGGCGACGACTGCAGCCTGACGACGGTTTCGCCGCCAGGGTCAGATGTACGCCGGCGTGTCGCCGACGGGATCCATCACGTCCAGCGGTGGCCACCGAGCTGCGCAGACGAAGAATGTGACGTGATGAAAATTACCATTCAGCTCTCTGGGGTGTTGCATGGCGACATTCTGAACCTAGTCTGTGGCGATTCTTTAACGCACCGCTAACACCGTGAGGCCGCCCCATGGCATCTGTCGACCAGCTCGCCCCACCAAGCACGAGCCAGCACCACAGCTCCCTCCGACGGAACGTCGGACTGATCGGACTGCTCTGGGCGTCCGCCGGCTCGATCATCGGATCCGGCTGGCTGTACGGCGCGAAGAACGCCGTCGTCGCCGCCGGCCCGGCGGCTCTGATTTCCTGGGGCATCGGCGCGGTCGCGATCGTGCTCCTGGCGTTTGTTCATGCCGAGCTGGGTGGAATGTTCCCCGTCGCCGGCGGTACCGCCCGTTACCCGCACTACGCCTTCGGCGGCCTGGCAGGCATGTCCTTTGGCTGGTTCGCCTGGCTGCAGGCGGCAACCGTGGCGCCGATCGAGGTCGAGGCCATGATCGGCTACGCCGGTCACTGGCACTTCGCCCAGAGCTTCCTCAATGGCAACGGCACCCTGACGACGAGCGGCTTCATCGTCGCGGTGATCCTCATGGGCGTCTTCGTCGCCGTGAACTTCCTCGGTGTCACGGTGCTGGCCCGGACCAACAGCGCTGCCACCTGGCTGAAGATCTTCGTGCCGCTGCTCGCCATCTTCACGCTCGCTGCGACCCACTTCCACAGCAGCAACTTCACCTCGCACGGCTTCGCGCCGTTCGGCTCCAAGGGCGTGCTCGCCGCGATCAGCACCAGCGGCATCGTCTTCGCCCTCCTCGGTTTCGAGCAGGCGATCCAGCTGGCGGGCGAGAGCCGCAACCCCAAGCGCGACATCCCTCGCGCGGTGCTCGGCTCAGTGGCCATCGGCACGCTGATCTACGTCCTGCTGCAGGTCGTCTTCATCGGCGCGCTGCCCGGCAGCAGCTTCGCCAAGGGCTGGGACAAGCTCGACTTCGTCGGTATCAGTGGCCCCTTCGCGGGTCTGGCCACCCTTGTCGGTCTGGGCTGGCTGACCGTGGTGCTGTACTTCGACGCCATCGTCTCCCCGGGCGGCACCGGTCTGATCTACACCACCTCCACCTCCCGTATCTCCTACGGTCTGAGCAAGAACGGCTACGCGCCGCGCGCCTTCGAGCGCACGGACTCACGCGGGGTCCCGGTGTACGGCCTGATCATGTCCTTCGTCACCGGCGTGGTCTGCTTCCTGCCGTTTCCGAGTTGGCAGCAGCTGGTCGGCTTCATCACCTCCGCCAGCGTGCTCATGTACGCGGGTGCTCCACTGGCCTTCGGCGCGCTGCGCCGGCGCCTGCCGAACCGTGAGCGCAGCTACCGGCTGCCGTTCGGCGGCGTACTCTCCCCGCTGGCGTTCATCGTTGCGAGCCTGATCATCTACTGGAGCGGCTGGCAGACCCTGCAGAAGCTGGGCGAAGCGATCGTCCTGGGCTACATCCTGCTCGGCGGCTACGCCCTCTACGCGTCCAAGAAGGGCCTGCCGAACGCTCCGCGGATCAGTTGGAAGTCCGCCCAGTGGCTGCCGGTCTACCTGCTCGGCATCGGTGTGACTTCCTGGCAGGGCACCTTCGGTAACGGCCAGGGCAACCTTCCGATGTGGACGGACATCGCCGTCGTGGCCGTGTTCTCCCTGGCGATCTACCACTGGGCGATCCGCGTGGCCCTGCCGACCGACGCGATCGAGCAGAACATCGAGGACGTCGAGGTCGTCGACGCGGGCGGTCACTGACCCGTCCGCACTCCCTCATACCGGGGCGGTCCCGAAGCGGCCGGTTCCGGGGTGGCGCAAGCACACTGTCTTGGCTGTGAACGCGAACTCGCCCGGCTCGACGAGAAGGGCCACCCCCGGACCGGCGTCCGCCGGACCCCCGTGCCGACTACGAGGAGTTCAAGGAACTCCTCAGGGAAGCGGGGATCGATGATCGGCGCCTGTACGACGGGAGCCGTCACACCGCCGGCAGGATCCTGAACGAGCTGGGTGTGGACATGCCCACCATCATGGAGATCCTGCGACACTCTGGCGGCCGAGCCGAGGGTGGTCGCCCACCTTCTATCGCCGCGGCCCTCGTCGCTCCCTCGGTCGAGGAATAGTCAAGACCTGTGGATCAAGTCAGTCGCTGTGGCGTCCCTGACGTAGTCGGCGACTGGCGTCGGTTCGGACCCGTCGGGTTCTTCCGGCCTCGGCGAGCGGGGTGAGGACGGCGGGTGAGGGCAGGGTCTCGACGCCTTGCGCTGGAACCAGTCGGAACCGGTGGTGACTTCCTCCGAGCCCCACGGCTCGCCCACGGTGATTGACCGCAGCAGGGCCCATCCGCGCAGACGGCGGGCGAGGAACTCCCGCTCCGCGCTGATCTCGGCCATCGCGCGGACCCAGGCGGTGAACCTCCAGTGGCTACTGCGTGGGCAGTGTGGCTGGTTTCTCTGAGTCGATGCGTCGTGGCAGGTGTCGCAGGCCACGATGGTTTTGCGGCGTCGGCCTGCTTCCCGGCCGGGGTGAGTGCGATGGCGTGGTGTTCGCCCTTGCCGATGTTCAGGCCGATGTCCAGGCCGAGATAGACGTCGATGTCGCTGGTGTCGATCACGTGCACTCTCTGGTAGTACCCGCCCGGCCCTACCTGCCGTACCGGCTGTCGGCATCCACATAGGTGGTGGGGTGAGGGGTTGAATCCGGTCGTCCGGTTGGGTGGGGGTGGGTGGGGCGGTGGCGGGTGGGTGGGGGTGTTTGTGCTGGTGGGGGTGGGTGCGGGGGGCGGTGGGGGCTCAGCGGGGTGGTGGGCGGGGGCAGGTGTTTGGGCCGGTGTTGGGGTGTGGTGGGGGTTTTGGTCTTGTGAATATACGGACTAGCTGGTTTGGTTTGGGGTGGTTGCAGGGAGCATGTTGTGGTGGGTTGT